>NZ_DBHKYV010000020.1:0-138758 GCF_057315035.1 Cupriavidus sp.
GCCCGCTGGTCAACATCAATATCAACCAGAGCGTGCAGCAGCTTCAGCAAGTGAACGTTGCCGCGTTCAACAACAACAAGATCGTTGGCGTCGATCTGGGCAAGGTCGCACTCAACGTCAACCCGACCCAATGGGGTGGCAACCTGGCGGCAGTTTGAACTGCCAGCACCCACGCGCGCTTGTGCCGCGTGGGCTACTGACTACGCTATGACGACGAGGGCAGCAAGTTGGATCCACGCAGCGTCGCGTGGGTGGTCTGGCGTAGAGCGAAAAGAATTTTTCACAGTTGCGACAGCAAATGCGTCAACGCGCCAAGCGCCTCTCGGTGCTGGCGTGCGGCTTCATTGCATGAACCAGCCGTGGCTGACGACAAACGACTGGCCGGTGAACGCGGCGCTCGGGAACGACGACAGAAACAGCACCGTCTGCGCGACGTCCTCTACCGTGGTGAACACACCGTCGACCGTGTCGCCGAGCATTACTTTCTTCACCACGTCCTCTTCGCTGATGCCAAGCTCCTTCGCTTGCTCCGGAATCTGCTTCTCCACTAGCGGCGTGCGCACGAAGCCCGGGCACACGACATGCGAACGCACGTTGTGCTTGGCACCTTCCTTCGCCAGCACGCGAGCCAGCCCCAGCAGCGCGTGCTTTGCCGCCACATAGGCCGACTTCAACGGGGACCCTTCGTGCGAGTGAACAGAGCCCATATAGATCACGACACCGCCGCGGTCGTCCTTGTACATATGCTTGAGCGCGGCCTTCGTCGTCAGGAATGCACCATCGACGTGGATCGCCTGCATCTTCTTCCAGTCAGCGAACGCATAGTTCTCGATCGGGTTGACGATCTGGATGCCCGCATTCGACACGAGAATGTCGACAGAACCGAATGTCTCGGCGACCTTGTCGATGCCGCGATTGACTGCGTCCTCGTTCGTGACGTCCATCGCGACACCTATTGCCTTGCCACCTGCCTGCTGGATCTGTTCGGCGACAGCATTCGCACCGTCCTGGTTCAGATCGGCGATCGCCACCGCTGCGCCGGCCTTCGCCAGCTCCAGCGCGATTTCCTTGCCGATGCCGCTCGCGGCGCCCGTGACCACTGCGGTCTTGCCATTCAGCGTGTTCATACAGGAACTCCTGTCTTCAAAGGTGGTGGTAAAAATCGACAAGTCACTTGCGTCATTGCGCGAGGTAGTCGTAGATGACCTCGCCGAGCCCCAGTGTCAAGTCGGCAACCAGGTGACGCGCCTCGACGATCTCGAGCACCGGAAGATCTGCAACCGGCGCTAGCGCATGCGGCGCCAGGGCGAGCGACGCAGGTCCGGTCCACGCCCCCTTCATCACGATGTCCTGCATGTAGTACCGCACGAGTTCGCATACGCGCGCGGACCCATCGACGTGCGGAATGATCTTCAGCAGGAAGTTCGGGCCGGCCAGGCGCGTGGTCTGCTGGGCAATGTCGAGTTCACGGTGCTTATAACCCATCGTCCCCGTCGCGACCCTTACCTTCCCATAGTCGAGCGTACCGAGCAGATGATCTGTACTCACCTGCAACGTCGGGGAAGCGAGCTTCTTCGGGAAGCCCCACAGCTCTCGACCACCGGCGATCGGCGGATGATCGTCGAGGTACATTGCTAGCGTGTAACCGCCCGCCTGCCCGTTGTATTCGACAGGGATCACCTGCCCGCTTTCGGTGTAGTCACCAAAGCCGGTAGAGTCGGCCATGCGGATGAACTCGTAATGCACGAGCGGCTCGGAAATCTGCAATGGCTCGGGCACGACTTCACGCAGGCGCTCCGGATCGGTGCGGTAGGTGATTATCAGGAATTCACGATCGACGAAACGGTAAGGCCCCATGGGAAAAGCGGGGCTCGTCAGCGGCATCGCGAATGCTTTCGATCGGACATCACTTGTCTTCATATGGACTCCTTGCGGTGGGTTCGCCGTCGCGGATCAGAAGTTGCCCTCGTAGCCCTGCCCAACGTCGGTGTGCATGCTGCTGGCAGCGCTCGACGTTCATGTAGAGCCTCCCAGGCGATCGATGCGGAAAGCGTGCCATGCGATTGCGACTGTCTCGTGAAGCATGCCCCGCTCGCCAATTCGGTAGTCAGTGGATTTACTGGCTGAGGCCAGTATGCCTCGCAACGGCTCACGACTATTGACCCATATTGCAGGCATCCCCGTCGCATTCGTCGTAAGTGCAGTTTGAGGCGCCCAGAAGAGGACTTCCCGGAAGAGCGTCTCATTGTCGCCCTCCGCCGATTGCCGACCTTGGCATTCTGCTTCACGTAGCACGGTACTTCCCAGATGCGCTTCAGCGCTTGTGCTTCTGGTAGGTCCCGATCAACACGGCTTGCGCCAGGACGTGCCCCTGCATCGCGCGTTCCAGCGCTGCCTTGTTCACCTTACCCAGATCTGGCAGCACGACATCGAGCGCGTACAGCTTGTACAAATAACGGTGCCGGCCGATCGGCGGACATGGGCCGCCGTATCCGGCGCGATGCCAGTCGTTGAGGCCATCGTGCGTGCCGGCTGGGAGATCGACCCGTTTTACGCCCTGCGCAAGAGATCCATCGTGCGGCGGCAGGTCGTACATGACCCAGTGGACCCATGTCATTTGCGGTGACGCCGGATCGGGGGCGTCCGGGTCATCGACGATCAGGGCCAGGCTTGCAGTACCGGGCGGGAGTCCGGACCACGCCAGCGGCGGCGACTGATCCGCGCCTTCGCAGGTGTGCACGGTGGGAATCTCGCCGCCATGGGCAAATGCGGTGGACGTCAGAGTGAGTGGCATCGATGGCCTCGCTTGGGCGAGTGGCGCTGGCCCGGTCAACGCGGCCGCGCCAGCCAGCAGCCACGGTAGAACTGAGAATCGCGACATATCGGCATCCCCGGGGTACCTCATTCCGTCTGCGCACGTACGCTGCCTACCTTCGGCGGTCGACATGGGGAATTTGGCAAGGAAGATTCGCGGACCTACGGGCACCGATCGGCTTTTCCGCAATTACCAGAGCATACTCCGCAGCCGAAGCGGGTATGCCGAACCCGTGGTGGGCCAGCAAGTGCTCCTCACCATCGCCGCACTGTGTTTATTGAAATGGGAAACGACATGAGCGCGGAAGTCTTCGCTCGCCAGTCAGATGCCGCGCTTACCCGGAGGGACCAGACGGGTCAACAGACGGGTCAATTGTCACTTCTCTCGTTGCTGAAAGCGTGTCAGCGGAAATGCTGGCAAATTTGCTGGCAAATCCACTGCAAGACTGGCTGGATTTTTGACAGCACAGAGGACCTATGCCGTTGATTTGAAAGAAAATTCTGGTGCGAGGGAGGGGAAACGCAATCCTCACGATTTCAAATGGTTAGGAGGATTCCGCGTAGATTTCGGGGAGCAGCAAGGATGACGCACATCTTGTAGTTCCCCTGCTCCGTCGTGAAGGCGATTTTCGTTCGGAGTACCCATTCAATGATGGTAAGCTTGCTTGTCAGTTAATTGCATTATTAGCTAACTATTCGGCCATCAGGTTTCATCCAAACAGCGTGCCCACAAGCTATTTGTGCGCGCGGCCGCGGCTCTGCCGCTGGCTTTCATCACGGCCTACGCGGATATCGTCGATCGGGCGTACCTGGCAAGCCGGTCAGACCGTGCTCGCGCAAGGCAGCGCCGCAAGTAGGCTTGGCGCAATGACGATCGATTACCGTGCGCGCTCGGTTGGCACATATGTCGCCGCGCATACGCAGGCGAAAGAGCATGCCGCCGCTCGCGCCGCGGATGCCAGGCACGTGCACGTCGTAGAGCCACCTTCCGGAGCTCGCACAGACCTGCCGTTGACGTTACCGCAAACGTTACGCGCTGATCGCAAGGCTCCCGACCTACTCTCCGGTTAGCGGATGGACGCCGCCACCGGCCAACGTCGCGTCCATGTCCGCGGGATCGCGTGCATTAGCGAAATGTAGACCTCCACCGCCTTATCCGGATCGCTGGTTTGCGCTGACACTAGACGGGATGGGCGCGACAACCTAAACAATCAGGCACACGCGACAAGCTTGTTAAGAATCCTTAGTCAAACAGGTCGCTAATGATCAAGACAGCGCATACCGAATGATCATGAGTCGATGCACCGGATGGCTCGGACCATCTCCTCAGTGCGAGCGCCGGCTTTCGAGCCGCGGGGGCCTTGCAGCTTGCTATGTACCGATTCGCAACGGGCCAGCATCATGGCAGGGACATCGTCGTCGGCACCGAACGGCGCTGTCTCTTCCTCTTGCATTCTGAGATAGACCTGCCGCGCGGCAATCGCGGCTACCATGACAAGGGCGCCGACGGCCAGAGCACGGAGAGTCAATGAAAGTAAATGCGCCATTGAGGAAGACCCGGGCGGGAGCTGCAAAACGTGACGGGCTGGAGACTACACGAGCCGTTATCATGCGGCTGTCACGCTGTTGCAGTATTGACAGGTCGTGAGATTTCCTTTGGAAAATGGCGTTGCCGTAGCGGATCGCAAACGAATTGAAGAGCATGATTAGGAAACAGATTGCCGCGTTGCCAGCGGGCCGATATTGGGCAGTCCCACACGCCCCTTTTCCGCTTGACGTACCGAACGGTCACGATGAGGTGTTTCCGGGTGCCGAATGTACCAGCGATGGAAACTGGGTGAGCTTTGTGCGCGAGGGCCAAGAAGTCTGGGCATGCAACGCGACCTATGCCGCCGCCCATTTTGAGTGTGAACCGCTTGCTTCTCCGCGCATCCCGTCGAAAGCCTGAACGCGTCGAGCCAGTAGAGCGCTTTTACCCTACGTTTGTCTAGGTCTGCATTTTCATTACTACACGGATTCCATATGCCCCTAGCAATCCCAACAGGCATGACGGCCACGTCTGCAATGCCCTTTTCGGAATCATCCGCAGCGACCGCGCACCGAGCTCGGGCTGACGCCATTCTATGGGCCCGATCAGCCATCGCGCGTCATGGCATCTCATTCGAACAACTCGAAGCGGCTGGGTGTTTTATTCCAAAGAAGTCAGTTGAAATATCTAAGAAAACTGTCAGATTTAAAGATGCCCAGGGACACACTTGGAATGGCGCGGGCGTCTTGCCAGATTGGCTACAGCGTGCCGTCAACGCGGGCCAATCCATCGAACATTTCAAGATTGCCTGAGTGAAGGTCTTGACCGTTTCTCCGGCTCGTCGTAATACTTCACTTTCTCATTCAGCGGTTTGTGATATAGGATGATTCCATCGAACCATTCTTCGAAGGGAATCCGATGGCAACATATAAGCAATTGATAGCCGAGAAAGCCGCGCTGGAAGCCAAGCTGGTGGAAGTTCGCGCCGCCGAGGTTTCTGGAGTGATTGAGAAAATCCAGGGGCTGATGGCCGACTATGGATTGACAGTTGAAGATATCGCGGCCAAACGCCGCCGCGGGCGTCCTGCCAAGGCCGCTTCCGATGGCACTGCGAAAGCCGCACTGCCGCCCAAATTTTTGGATCCTAAGACCGGTAAGACCTGGTCTGGCCGCGGTCGCGCACCGGCCTGGCTTGGCAAGAACCCGAAGCGCTTCCTGATTGCGGAAGAGGCAGCTTAATCGTCAATGTCAAGTATGTCGAGCCGACGTCCGGAGATCGTGCACGGATTCGCATGGTCAGGACCGGGGCTCCTGCGAGCACCAGTTTTCACACCCACTAAAATCCGCAGTTGGGCATCTGCCTCCAACCGATTTTGGACTGGGTCGAGCAGCGCATTGCGCTGCTCGACAATCCGCTAGCACCGTCCGGCAGCGCGATCGGCATTCCCGGGCTCGACTGCGGGTGGTAACAGATGCCAAGTCCGATGAAAGTTATCGCGACATGCAGGCACGACGGGTCCAAGGCTAGCCACGACTGTCAGTGCCCGCCGGGTACCCAACTCTAGCTGAGAACTAATGGTTGGTAAGGGCCCAATGCTGGCCCGGTGACGCCATCTATATGGAGATTGTGGCGGACATTCGCCGCACAGATATAGCTGACTGCACCACACGCCCACACGCGTACCACACATGCGCTAGCGAGGGACATTGATGTCCGCGGTGTGCGACAACCCGCGCGGGCTCAGTTGCGCGCAACCAAGTCCCCCACCTGACCTCTCCCCGAGATCAGGCACGACGACAGGAAGCCCTCGGCTTGGCTGTCGGCGGCGCGCTCGGGAAAGCCTGCGCCGATTGCGTTGGCACGCGTGTGAGCAGCCCCCGACGCGCACGAGATCGTGCCGCCTGTGCCAGCCTGCGCGTGCATCGCCGAGCGGTCGGCAATGAAAAACGCCAACAACATTACGACCATCACCTGGAATGCCTTCTTCATGCCGCACCTCCTTGCGAAAAGCGTAGCACAGTGCACCTGGCCTAGATCTCGGGATTTCCCCCGTATCCCAGAACACCGATCCCCTACCGACAGAGATAGCTCAACCCGGACAGCATGCCAGCACACATTCTCCATGAAGAATTTTTTGACGCCTCAAGCGGGATCCGGCTAACGGCAATGCCGCACGCGGTTCATCCCCACCGTGACAAGGGTGATGCAAGGTAATCATCCAAACCCAGATATCATGGTTAACGCTAATATCGTTAACCCTCACCCAAGAGAAGCGGGGCGAGGGTTAAGAAGGGTTCGTCCCTCCGCTGCGTAGTACACAACGCCTCAAAGAGCGTCAATCGAGCGCTCCTGACGCGACTCTCGATATCAGCATCCCGTGCCCGGCATTTGCGATCACGTAAGCGCCGCAGGGCTAATTTTTGCATTTTTTGTCGCACTTGGTCTCACGCCCCCATCGTTATGCAACCCCCTTTGCTTCTCAGCTTCGCAATCTGGATTCCGGTTGCGGCCGGTCTGTTCGCCCTCTTTACGGGTTCCGACCGCGCCCCCGGCTGGACCCGCTGGGTCTCGCTGGTCGGCGCCGTGCTCGGCGTCCTGCCCACGATTCCGCTCCTGTCGGGCTTCGACAAAACGAACACCGCGATGCAATTCGTCGAGAACGCGCCCTTGGTGCCCGCGTTCGGCATATCGTGGCACCTCGGCGTGGACGGCATCTCGCTGTGGTTCGTGGTCCTGACCGCCGTGACTACGTTGATCATTGTGATCTCGTCATGGAGATCGGTCAGCTCCCGCCTTGCGACGTGGTTCGGATCGTTCCTACTGCTGTCCGGATTCATGCAAGGTGTGTTCACCTCGTTGGACGGGATACTGTTCTTCCAATTCTTCGAGGCCACGCTGATTCCGCTGTTCTTGCTGATCGGCGGCTGGGGGCGAGAGCACCGCTCATACGCGGCAATGAAGTTTTTCCTCATCTCGTTGGCCGGCTCGCTCGCGATGCTGCTTGCGATGATCTACCTATATACGCAGTCGCACAGCTTTGACATCGCGGGGTGGCGCAATTTGAATCTGGGCTTCTGGCCACAGATCTTCGTGTTCCTTGGCTTCCTGGCCGCATTCTCGGTCAAGGTGCCCATGTGGCCCGTACACACATGGCTGCCCGACGTTCACCTGGAAGGCCCGACCGCCGCAGCCGTGCTGATCGGCATGCTGAAGATGGGCGGCTATGGCCTGCTGCGTTTCTCGCTGCCGATAACACCTGACGCCAGCCATTTCGTTGCGCCAGCAATGATCACGCTGTCGCTGGTCGCCATCATCTACGCGAGCGCGGTGGCTCTAGTTCAGAGTGACATGCGCAAGCTGCTAGCCTACTCGGCCGTCGCGCACATGGGGCTGGTCACACTTGGCCTGTTTACGTTCAATCGTATCGGCACCGAGGGCGCCATTGTGCAGATGCTTACGTACGGCATCGTTTCGGGTGCCATGCTGCTCTGCACGGGCATGCTCGTCGACCGCACCGGAAACGGCGCGATCGACGCCTACGGCGGCGTGGCCAGCACCATGCCGCGCCTGGCCACGTTCGTGATGCTGTTCTCGATGGCAAACGTCGGCTTACCGGGAACGGCGGGTTTTGTCGGCGAGTTCATGGTGCTAATGGGCGCCCTCCGCTTTAACTTCTGGGTCGGAGGCGCGGCCGCGCTGACGCTGATCCTGAGTGCCGGTTATACGCTCTGGATGGTCAAGCGCGTGATGTTTGGCGGCATCACAAACGGAAGCGTCGCCAATCTGGTAGATCTCAGCAGGCGCGAATTCGCCGTGCTTGGCGCATTGGCGGTTCTTGTGCTGGCCATCGGGATACGTCCGAAGCCGTTCACCGACGCCATCGATCCGTCTACCGGCGCGCTGCTGTCACTTTCGTTGCGATCGGAGATTGCCGACACACCTTCGCCCGCCATGCCGACCGCCCGACCGCGGCACTGACGCCGGCAACACGATCCGATGAACTTCCTGGCGAGCCGCGTGGAATGTCTCGCCAGGCAGACGGCGGCGAAAACAGCGTGTCGCAATTCGTCGCTTTCTGAAGGGGTTGGCCGCAAGGGCGGAAAAGCACAGCTCATTGAGAGCATTATGATGCACGTATTCCGTCACCCCGGCTGCCCTACCCTCGATCCGCGAACAGGCATTTCCCGTGCATTGCACAATATTTGACTTGACATAGAAACTACTAGTTTCTATATTGCTGACTAAAGCTATGCAACGCAAATGAGCAGCCATGTCCAACTCGTCCTCTACCCTGACTCGCCGCAGCCGATCATCGATTGGTGCTGTTAGGAACCCGGCATCTACGGAGGCCATTCTCTCGGCTGCCGCGGAGATTCTTGAGGAGGCCGGCTATCGTGCCTTCACGATAGAGGCCGTCTGTAAGCGGGCGGGCGCAAGCAAGCCGACGATTTACCGGTGGTGGCGAAACAAGGGAGATCTCATCCGCGACGTGTACGAACGTTCCGGGGAAGCCTCACTTGCTTACCCCAATACGGGAAGCATGGAAAAAGACCTCGCCGCTCACTTGCATTCATTGTGGAACTGGTGGCGCACGACACGCGCCGGCGAAGCGCTCCGGAGCTTCATCACTGAAATACAACTGGACCCTACGTCCCTGGCGAATTTCCGCGAAGACTTCTTGGCCCGCCGAGAACGGGTGCTCCGAGCGATCTTTTCTCGAGCGATGGCCCGTGGAGACCTGCGGCCCGACGCATCCATCGATGCCGCCGTCGCCATGCTCACCGGTATGTCGTGGCTTCACCTGCTGACCGATAACCTGGAGACGGAAAGCGTCATCGATGAGGCCATCCAGATCCTTTGCGCGGGCATTCGCGCCGCGTCCTAGCCTGGCGCTTTTTTTTGAGCTAAACGACACCATTGGTTTCTATTGAGCGCTCGCGGCTGCAATCACAAGACATCGGATGATGGATAACGATCTATATCAACTTCTGACCCTGACGAGGGGCCAACTGACGCGATGCCTTCAGCGCGCCCTTATTCCGTGGGATCTGACGATGTCGCAGTTCTACGCGCTCGAAGCAATTGCAACATCACATGGGTGCATTCCATCCCAGTGCTGCGCACGGCTGGGAATGGATGGGGGTGCCTTCACTCGCATTCTCGACAAACTCGAAACGATGGGACTTGTGGAGCGGCATCGTCAATCGGCCGACAGGCGCGTGGTGCAGCTGCAGATTCTGCCGCGGGGCGCCGAACTCTACGCCAAGACACGTTTTTCCGTCACCCATACCCAGGAAGAGTTCCTCAAACAGCTCCCTCTCGCCGATGCCAACAAACTTAAGCGGGTACTTGGCGTGTTGCTTGGCGACTCGGACAGCCGCGATGTCACCGGCCGTCGCGTCTCCCTGAGTCAATCTTCCTGACCCCGGACTTCACTACCGCTCCCCATGAAACCAATTTCACAAGTGTCAGTTGCGTGCCCGCGCAAACAAACGGCATGGTTAGCGCCCACCGGGCGCCGAAACACCGCCTTCACCCGACTTCTTACAGCAGTCGCGTGTTCATGTGTCGTCTATCTCTCCGGCTGCGCGTATGGCGACCTCAATCCAAGCGCAACGCTACTGTCTCCGAATAAACTCGAAGCGAGCGCCGCACTTGGCGGCATGCCAGTCTCCTCTGCCAACTGGCCAACCGTTGCTTGGTGGAAAAGTTTCGGTGACCCTCAACTCGATGCATTAGTGAGTGAAGCGATCGCCAACAGCCCGACGATCAGCATTGCCGAGGCACGTGTGCGTCAAGCGGAATCATTTCGACAGATTGAAGCCGCGACTCTGCTGCCGCGCGTTGACGGGTCAGTAAGCAGTACCCGAGAACGATTCAGCTCAAACGGCACTACCCCGCACCCGGTTAACGGCACATGGCAGACCGTCAATCAGGGGATGCTGACAGTGGGCTACGAAATCGACTTCTGGGGGAAAAACCGGGCCGCTGTCGAAGCGGCCATCGGCCGTCGTAGTGCCGCAGAAGTGGACCAATACGCAGCACGCCTCGTCGTCGCTTCGGCGGTCGTTCAAGCGTACATCACGTTCCAAGAAACCATCGACCAGCTCGCACTCGCGCAGCGCCAGCTCGAGATCGAGCAGAAGGTCTTGCACTTGACACAAAGGCGGTTCCAGGCAGAGCTCGATTCTCAGATCGATATCAAGCAAGCACAGGCTGCAGTTCCTGCAACGCAAGCCAGCATTGCGGCCTTAAACGAAGCCGTTGAGCTTAGTCGCAATCGCTTGGCAGCACTGTTGGGGAAAGGCCCAGATCGAGGGCGGCAAATCAGTGCGCCACAAATGCACATGCCCGCCTCGGTTTCCATTCCGAGCAATGTCCCCGCCGAACTACTTGGACGCAGGCCAGACGTAATTGCCCAGCGTTGGCGCGTCGAAGCAGCGCACCAAGACATCAAGGTCGCCAAGGCACAGTTCTATCCGAACGTAAACTTGACCGCTTTCGCTGGCTTGCAAAGCCTCGGGTTCGATGCCTTTACGCTGGGCACAAGCCGGGTTTTGGGCATCAGTCCGGCGGTGAATCTTCCCATTTTCGAAGGTGGGCGACTACGAGGAAATTTGGCGGCAAAAGACGCTGCCTACGACATCGCCGTCGAGGCATATAACCAGGCGCTGATTGATGGTCTGCACGACATTGGCGACCAGTTGTCGTCCCTGCGGTGGCTCAGTGAGCGCATGAATCGACAAGGCGAAGCCGTACGTACAGCTGACGAGGCCGCCCATCTGGCCGACCGCAGATACGCCGTAGGCGTTGCAACCTATCTGCAGGTGCTTGCAACGCTTAACGCTGCACTCACTCAGCGCCGACTCTTGATACAGCTACAAGCACGGGGTCTATCGATTCAGGCCAATCTGAGCCGCGCACTTGGCGGTGGGTATGAACCAGATCTGCAAACGACAGCCACAACCAACTAAATATCAGCCATGGACGAACCCTCCAAGACGACAACACCCACACAGCCCAAGAAGAAATGGCTAATTCCGGCTAGTGTGACGTTTCTCGCGACGGCCGCAGCGCTGGCCGCCTGGACCATCCTCCCATTCGACACAGAGCGCACAGAGGATGCCTACGTCGATGGCAATGCCATACAAATTACCTCGCAAATAGTCGGCACGGTTGTCAGCATCAGCGCAGACAATACCGACAATGTGGAGGCAGGCGTCCCGCTGGTCAAGCTGAACCCCGTCGACAAGGAAGTCGACTTTGAGCGCGCGAAAGCGGCGTTGGCAAAGGCTACTCGACAAGCGCGCACGCAATACTCCCAAGTGGATCAACTTCAGGCCGAGGTTCGCCAGCGGGAGAATGACCTGCGCAAGGCACGCGCGGATTTAGCGCGCCGCGCCGAGCTCGCATCTGATGGCGCTGTCTCCCGTGAAGAAATCAATCATGCTGAGGAGGCGGCCAGGAATGCAGAGGCGGCGCTTCAAGCAACCATTCAGCAGCTCGCACAGCGCCGGGCCTTGGTCGACAATACCTCCCTTCACACCCATCCGGATGTTCAGGCCGCGGCGAGCAACCTTCGTGACGCGTACGTAGCACTCGCGCGAACTACGATCCGCTCACCTGCAGGCGGCATTGTTACCAAACGAAGCGTTCAGGTCGGTCAACGCATCAACCCAGGCGTGGCGTTGATGTCCGTCGTGCCGCTTGACGGTGTTTGGGTGTCCGCAAACTTCAAAGAATCACAACTCGAGCATCTACGCATCGGGCAGCCGGTCAAGCTCCACGCGGATGCGTATGGTAGTGATGTCATCTATCACGGAAAGGTTGTGGGGCTAGATGCCGGGACAGGCAGTGCTTTTGCACTCCTGCCCGCACAGAACGCGACCGGAAACTGGATCAAGGTGACGCAGCGCGTGCCTGTACGAATCGCCCTGGATCCTCAAGAGGTCAAATCCAAACCATTGCGTATTGGACTGTCCATGCGCGTTGGCGTAGACACAAGCGACCAACGCGGAGCAATCATCAAGCCGTCATCGGAACGCGGCGCCGCATACGAAACGAAAGTCTTCGAGCGGGAACTGGAAGACGCAGGGGCATTGGTAGAGTCCATCATCCGCCAGAACGCCGGCGCCGCAACAGATAACCCGCGCGAGCGCGCCTCCAATTAAGAGCGCAAGCATGTATCGAAGATATCCCGCCCTTCTTTCGACGATCGCACTAATGTGCGCTCTCGATTTCCTTCAGTCGGGGATGATAGCGTTCGCGTCCGTGCCGATTCGCGGCGAAATTGATGCCAGCCCGGAAGAATATAGCTTGATCGCTGCCCTGTATGCTTGTGTGGCGGTAGTGGTCATCGCCAAGCAGCGCTGGCTCACAGAGCGACTAGGCTGGCGCAACTATATTCTTGGCTCGATCGCCATGTTCATTGCCGGCGCCGCGCTTTGCGGGTCAAGTCATAGCTACTACTCGTTCGCAGCGGGACGCATCGTCATGGCATTGGGCGGGGCTGCCTTCATGACAACCTCCCGCATTCTCGTCAATCAGATTCCGCCGGGTCCCGGCCGATTTGTTGGCATCAAGGTGTTTGCCGTCGGACTGGCACTCGGCATGGCATCGGCACCGCTACTCGCCTCACTCGCTGTCTCCGAAGATAACTGGCAGTCCATCTTTTCGATACTGGTTGCCGTCGCCCTGGCAGTCGCTGCGCTTGCCATCCGCTGCGTCCCTCGGGAAGCGCCCCCGGCCGAAGCGCTTAGCCGAACCAGTGCCGGTCGACTATTGCTGTTGGCCTGCAGCTCATTCTTTTTGCTTTATATGCTGCAGCGTTCCTACTATCAATTCTACGATGATGCACTGATTACATTGATCTCTGTAACGCTAGGGGTCATAGCGCTTTACACGTACTTTCATGTCGAGCATCGACATGAGCAGCCGTTGCTACGCGTTCGTGAGCTATTGACACCCCGATATACGTTGGGTGTAGCGCTCTTCTCCTTCAGTTATCTGCTCCTCGGTGCGAACAACTACGTGCTTCCGCTCTATCTCCAATCCGGGCTGGGATATACGTGGGAAACGGTCGGTCAAACCCAGTCACTGGGACTTATTGGCGCTCTGCTCACGTGGCAGGTAATGGCCAAAGTTCTTCCAAAATCTCCGGGACCCAAGAAGTTTCTCGTACTCGGATTTCTCGCACTGGCAGGCGCAGCATGGATATTGTCGTCGTTATCCCCAGTCGTTCAGATCTCGCTGCACGTGCTTCCTGCGTTGGCTCTCAATGGAAGTTTCGTAATGCTTGTATTGGCGACAACTGCCATGCAAACGTTTAGGGATTTTGGGAGTGAGGAGGCGCTTTTCACTCACGCACAGCAAGTCAAGAACATGATTGCCCAAGTTGCGACGGCATCTGGAACGGCACTCGCAACAATCTTTCTCCAGTGGAGAAGTACCGTGCACTACGGCTCCATCCATGTACGAATGACGCCGGGTGACGCCGTTTATGCCGAACAACTGCAACACCTTACTGACTATTTCTCTGCCACGCACGAAGCCAGTTTGGCAGGAAAGATGGCGCTCGCACAGCTCGCACAGTCTGTCAGTCAGCAGTCCTCGCTGCTGGCCGGCATCGACTACTTCTGGATTGTCACCTGGGTTGCCCTTGCAGCCATGCTAACTTCATTGGTTCAAAAAGTATTCAAATAGTGAGAATTTTTTGTAACGTAGCACTCTCTGGAAATCCAATGCTCACCACCAAGAACGTCATTGCCGGGTTAATTTTCGTATTTGTAATCGCATCGAGTCTTTCATCTGCTCACGCTGTACCTCTCGAAGGCAATCATATTCGCCCAACAAATCTGGACGGCTACCGTGTTGGGAAAGTTGATCCATACACCGATAGCTGGGCAGTATCGGACGCAGCAATCTGAACGCCACTAGGCCGACAGCTGCCGCTGGGATAACGCCCCCATCCCTGCGGCGCTTTTACCATTAATTCCAGATCGATAATCCATGTCTCCCTTTATACATTACAAAGGCTTTATCATCCAAAGCACACCTCTTCCGTTTGATTCCTATACATTTGACGCACAAGCAACGGTCTGGAGGGAAAATGACGAGGAAAGTAAAATTGACTTTGTCTCACTCGGCATATGCTATGACATTGAGGAAGCTCAACAACTGGGAATCGCGCATGCAAAGCAATGGATAGATGCGCAGGACAATCAATAGGCACGATACATGGCAGCGTTTCCTTTATCGAATATGTCCCGCTGAACAGGCAGTGTGTAAACACGCTAAGCCGTAAGCGCTCGGCAAGTTAAGTCTTGCCAAGGTATGCCAGGAGGCGCGTCGTAGCGATCGTGGATTCTGACCACTAGAAAAGGACCGCGCCCGGAAATGCTCAATGCCATGAGTGAATCTCGACACTCTCGCGTAATCCAAGCGTCCCAAACGGATCTGGGCGCAATAACTAGCAACGCTCCGGTGTCGTCGGCACAGCGCTCGCAAAGGGGTACAGGGGTCTACGCTTGAAGCGGTCGGAGCATCAATGCACCCAACAGAACCAATCAATGATGCACGCAAGGCTCCAGCCTGGCAGATAGGGCTTACGCAAGCGCGTTGCATGGCATGCAATGCTTAATGCAAACGATTTGAACCCTCATCGGCTAACCAATCGCGTAGGTGGCACTCAGAAGTCGTCCCGTTGACGAAGCCTGGCCTCTGAAGCACGTCCGGTCACTACCGATCCCCATATTCACTACATTACAGTGCATGACGATGGCTAGCAATGGATGCAGGACAGTAACGAATCTACAAGCAACACTTTCTAGTTGGATTTGAACTCTGTGGCTTGATGCGCCACGTTTACCCACCGCCCCCCCTGGAGCATCCAGACTCGAATGAACCTGGCATACTTTGTCGGCATTAGATCGCCGTGAGTCACAATATCATTGTGATAGTCTCCGGTCACGATGGCGACTTTCCCTTCCACCCTAACTTGAATTCTATCAACCGCGAATGTCTTGAATCTATAATCGGCATCCTCGAGCCCCTTCAAAAATTGGTCACGAGTCCGATACTTCCCATTGCTCTCAACGTGCGTGTAATCTTCCGCCGTCATATCCCGAAGGCCGGCAACATCCACGTCGACTAACGCCTTCGCGCGCGCGGCTTCCGCTTGAATTACCTGAGTTTCTTCCATCTCGTTTCCAAGATCCGATGGTGGCTGGCTACTCGCAGATGCTGCGTGGGCTGCAGACCCCAAAAATAGCGGAAGATAAGATAGAAATAAACGCATTGAACGTGCGATGCTCATAATAACTACCTTATCTCCCATTCACTGTAACAGTGTCATCTATCCTAACCACGGATCGAGCACTGTAGATTTCATTACGCCTCGAAGCTGCTCGCTCCAGTCATCAGAACGTATGTCGAAGTCCCACCACGACACCGAACTGGTTTGCACCAGCGATCACTGATCCATCGTAGCCGTTGGCACTCAATGCAGACCCTCCTTTGTTCAAAGTATAGGATCCGTTGATATACGCATCAGTCCGCTTTGAAAAACGATAATCTGCGGCTAGCACAACAGACATTGGATCCTTCGCAGAGGTTCGATCATTGGTCTTGTACACTGCGCCGGTAAGCGTGACCGCCTGACCAACGCTCCAGTTTGCCCCCGCCCAGAATAGATCCGTGCGGGTCATCGTAGTCAGAAGCTGGCTAACCAGGCGCCGATAGCCGAGATAGGCCGTTACAGGACCAATGTCTCCGGCAATTGAAGCCACATAGCGGCGCTCTGTTTTTGCTGCAGTTACAGCGGCTGTGCCATTGAGTTGATCGTAGACCCCGCCAAATCGAAGCTTGCCCATGTCATAGGTGAAGCCGGCACTCATCTCCCGTCCCACCCGACTATTGCCCGGAACCTCCGAGCCATTCGCGATGGTCGAATCCACACCAAAGCTGTAGAGCGCTGCTGCCGTCAGCCCACCGAATTTTCCCGTGTACTTGACTGCGTTGTCTGATCGTCCAGCCAGCCACGTGTCGTGGGAGAACGCGGAATACTTGGGCGCCAGGAACATCGGGTCAAAGCCGATGATTAAATCGAAGGTCAGATTGTGATGCCGGCCCATCGTAAGCTGCCCATATGTCGAATCGAATCCGACATATGCGCGGCGACCGAATAGCCGCCCACCTTGCGCGGCGGATCCCGTATCTAAAGACATGCCACCTTCGAGAACGAAGACACCTTTCAAGCCCCCGCCTAGATCCTCGACCCCGCGCAACCCCCAGCGGCTCCCCGCAATGTTCCCGGATGTCATCCGCACTACGCTGGAACTCTGCTTTGCTGCGTCAGGAATGTGGTTCAGGTATTCGATACCTGCGTCAGCAACGCCGTAGATTGTCACGGATGACTGAGCATGAGCGCTCAAACCAAGCGTCGTCAGCATCCCTGCAATGGCCAATTTTTTCATGTCTCCCCCAATCTTCTTACTTATAGAATCGAGACCGCTCTCGCCGTCTCGTGCTCCGGCTATGGCGCAATGACCCGGGTGGCTACGGGATCGCGTTGCCTTTGCGCCTTACGACCGATGTCATTCCCCCCGGGTCAGTCCGGAAGACATTGCCTTTGCATACTCTTTGGCAACCCGAACATCGATAACAGCCACGTGCCCATCACGGACCGCCTGAATGCCCTCGCCCAAGACACTCTGAAGCTCGGAGATCGTACGGATCCCCCCCCAAGCCTTCGCACCTTGCGCTCTCGCCATGGCGGCTAGGTCTACGTCGGGCTCCTCAATACGCTGACCAACAGATTTGTTCTCGACAGGCCGAGATCTAGTCAGCGCAACCCTCTCCTGATGGACCTCGTCGTTGAAGAACGAGCGGTTGTTGGCCACTACCAAGAGAAGCGGAATGTCATAGCGCACGGCGGTCCACAGTGCCGTCGCGCCCATTAGGAAGTCGCCATCCCCAATCACACCCACGGGCAGGCGGTCGGAGCCCCGCAAGCCAAGCGCCGCACCGACACACATCCCAGGCCCCGAGCCGACACCGCCGCCTCCGTCATATCCCAGGTAGTCCAGGGGATGTTCGAAGGCCTTGGCATCCCCCGGCCACCCGAGGTTCGTCCGGATCAAGCAAGTCGGTGCGGCATCGTTTAGCGCGGCACTGACGACCTGGGCGAACGCTTCCAATGGGATGTCGCCGTCGTTCGTCTCATCGATGCGGCGGGCGATATGCCCCACTGTTGGCCGGACCGACGTGACCAGCTTGCGATCAAGCCGCGGCAATAGCTGCTCAATAACCGTGTCGGGATCGGCCGCGAGGAAGGTGTCCGCGCAAGGCATCGCCTGCTGCTCTCCCCCAAATCCATTGTGGAGAACATGATCCATCGAAATCTGCACGACATGCGCCGACGGGAGCTCTGAGCCAAAGGCCGTTTTGAGCGCGCCGGCGAGATCGAGCCAATCGAGGCTCAGGATCAGATCGGCCGAGCGGAGCGCCTCGAGGGATGGCTCCGTGAGGAAATACGCTGGGGATCCCGTATGCAGATGATGGCGCGTGGGAAATGCTGCTCCGAGCTTGAAATCCGTAATTACACGCGCGTTAAGACGCTCTGCGAGGGCCACACGACGGCTCCAGGCTTCCTCGTCGCGATTGACCCGCCCAATCAACAGAACGGGAGATTTGGCTTCTTGAAGTCGGCGTGCGAGTTCCCGAATCGTGGGCTCACGAGCTCCGGCCAGCTCTGGCGGCGAGAAGCGCGTTAGCTCCGGCAGCTTTGGAAGCGTTGCCACAGGTGCTTCCTGAAGGGCGCTGTCAAAACAGACGTAAGTCGGCCCAAACGGTGCGGTCGTAGCAATGCGACGAGCGCGAATGACTGCCTCAGTGGCAGCCTCCAACGACGCCGGCTCCGCATCCCATTTGATAAAGCTGCGTACAAGAGCACCTTGATCTTTCGAGGTATGCAACCAGTCAATCCAAGGCCTACGCTTAGCCGAATCAACTGGACCAGTCGCACCGAACACGAGCACCGGTACACGATCACAGAACGCGTCAAAAATTGCCATCGAGCCGTGCAAAAGACCCACGTTCGCGTGCAGTATTGCACCCATTGGACGGCCAGTTACTTTAGCGTATCCATGCGCAATCGCGACGGCATGTTCCTCGTGAAGGACCGTCAGCATCTTCGGATTGTGGTCTCCGAGATAATTGACCAGACTATCGTGCAGACCGCGATAGCTAGCCCCCGGATTCAGCGCGACATACTCCAATCCGATATGTCGCAGCAAGGATGCCAGGTGGTCGCTCCCCCAACAAAGTTGGCTTGAATCTTCGCCCATACTTCAATCCAGTTTGATATTGAATTTGTTAGCCAGAAGCTTCCAATCTTCCAGATCTGAGGAGATCTGCTTCTCAAATTGCTTGCTATTTAGAACC
Organism: Cupriavidus sp.; assembly: GCF_057315035.1. NCBI lineage: Bacteria > Pseudomonadati > Pseudomonadota > Betaproteobacteria > Burkholderiales > Burkholderiaceae > Cupriavidus > Cupriavidus sp. The sequence goes on from NZ_DBHKYV010000020.1 coordinate 18,786, forward strand.
CTGATAGAAATCAGCTTTTCTGTGAATGAGTTCTGCACTTCCTTATCACTCATTGATGCAATAATTTCCTTCTCCAATCGTTGTGCAACAGCATCTGGAAGTCCCGCCGGAGCGATAAATCCATACCAGACTTCGGCCTCAAATCCCTCAAAACCAACAGATTCCGAAATCGTTGGCAAATTTGGCATAAATGGCAGCCTTTTGCTCGATGCAACCGCGATGTAGCGAAGTTTTCCTGCTTTCACCTGTGCGTCAATATTCGGCATGGTGCTGAATAGCACAGGAACCTGACCGGAAAGTCCATCAAGCACCGCCTGCGAGCAACCCTTGTATGGGACGTGCACCATGTTTGATTTGGCCAACTGATTAAACCGAATCCCGGCGAAGTGCGGTGCTGTTCCAGTCCCACAGGAAGAGAAGCCAAGCTTGTCGCCTTGCTTTCGCGAGTACTCCGCAAGTTCGGCCAGTGTCTTTACCGGCAGCGATTGATTGACTGCAATGACAATGGGTGTCGACGCCACTGCGGCAATTGGCCTCAGACTCTTCTGAATATTCAGGGAATGCGCGACACCCAGTGCAGCGCTAATGGTCAGAGTATTGTTATGGATAAGAAGGGTTGAGCCATCAGGTTTGCTTCGGGCAACGAATTCGGTACCCAGATTCCCGGAGGCGCCTGGTTTGTTATCCATTACAACTGGCTGTCCAAGCTTTGCCGCCAGGCGTGGCGCAAGGATTCGACCCACAACATCCGCCCCGCCGCCCGCTGGAAATGGAGAAATCACGGTAATCGGTCGGTCCGGAAATGATCCGTTAGCCAGGCAACCCAAAGGAAGGGCGCAAGCCATCCAAACCAGCCATGTGGAATATTGAATCATAATCTTTGTCTCCTGACTTTTTCATTTTTCTCGACTCTGGTTTATGTACTATTAATTCAGAATCGGTTCATATCATCCATCGCCCTTCGCGGCGATAGAATTACTAAACAGCCGATGGGCAACGCAAATTCTTTATACGACAATCACGAAATTTTCAAATTGACATTCTTAGTGTTGGTGAATTCCAGAAGTTCTTCGAAACACTCCTCTCTTCCAATTCCAGACTGCTTGACCCCACCAAATGGTGCCCCAATAAAGTGCTGACTGGTATTATTGACCCAAATGTATCCCGCTTGCATTCTTTGAATGGCGCGATGTGCTGTATTGAGATTATTGGTCCAGATCGATCCGGTTAATCCGTAGTCGACGTCATTGACTACATCCCAAAGCTGATCCTCGTCCTCCCATCGGAAGACGGACATGATTGGACCAAAAACCTCTTCCCTCGCGAGACGCATGTCTGGACGAACCTCAGAGAAGATGGTGGGCTCGAAAAAAAAGCCATCTTCTAGCTCGGGGGCAGCAGGTGTGCGACCACCGCACACCAGTAGCGCCCCCTCTTCCAACGCTAAGTTCACGTACCCCTTCACCCTGTCGAGATGAACTTGACTGATAAGGGCGCCCATCGTCGTGGCAGGATCTAAAGGGAATCCCGGCTTATGGCGTTGAGGGAGAAGTCTGGCGACTCGCTCAAGCACTTCGTCATGAATGTCTGTGTGCAGAAAAACCCGGCTGGTAGAACCGCAGCTCTGGCCAGCCCACGCGAAGTTCATGCCGCCGATGATGCCGTCGATCAAACGATCAATATCTGCATCAGGGTAGGCTACCAGTGCATTCTTCCCGCCGAGCTCCAGCAGCACCGGTTTGATGCTCTCGGCCGCAGTCTTCATCATCGCGCGGCCAGTCGGCACGCCACCGATCAACGTGACTTTCCTGACCAGGGGATGCGATGCCAGCGCCTCCCCCGCCTCGCGAAACCCCGTGACGAAATTCACGACGCCCGCAGGGAGCAGTTCGCCAATCAGCTCGGCCAGACGCAGGATTGAGAGTGGGGCCTGATCGGGTGCCTTCACGATGACCGTGTTGCCAGCGGCCAGCGGCGCCGCAATGCGCATGGCGGCGAACATCAGCGGGTGGTTGTAAGCGACTATCCGCGCCACGACTCCAAGTGGCTCGCGAACGGTGAAGTTGAAGTTGCTGTCGCCCTGAGGGATCGTCTCGCCCTTCACCTCCATTGCCAAACCGGAAAAATAATCAATGGCGTCAGCCGCAAAACGAGCATCGTTTGCGAGCGTCGATACGGGGTTACCCGTATTAAGCGAATCCAATTGCGCCAATGCGAATGCGTTCTCGCGGATGACTGCCGCTGCTTCACGAAGCAGCCGTCCACGCACGAGAGGCGGTGTGCTGGCCCAGGCGGGAAACGCTGCATGGGCAGCGTGGACCGCTGCATCGATATCATTTGGCAATGCAACCGGCGTTCGCGCCAGTAGCTTGTTGCATGCAGGATCGATCGTATCGGCGTACGTGCCGTCCTTGGGCTCATGCCACGCACCGCCATAGAACAGCGCCATGTGTTGCGGCATAACGCCGTGGGGAACGCTTTGATGACTCATGGCTATTCTTCTCTATATGTACTCGGATGGTTCGCGGGCTGCTGCCTCCAACAGTTGCGGTGTACGATACGGCCGAGTCTTCTACATATCAATCTCGATTAATTAGTCGACACAAGTCGTGTACTGTCGGTCTAGATGCCGAGGCGCGCTTGCAAAGCGTAGAGCTCACGCATTCAGCGTGAATTGAGGCTTCCCTCAGAGGTGTGGCATGGAACTGAGCATCGTGGCCAGTCGCTACCGTTCACATTGATCAAAGGGCAACCGATGACACAGTCCCAAAAGAAACCGGTGGCCAAGGTGCCACTACCACCTCGAGAAGGTATCGCTCAGACGTATGTCACGGCAGAACAGGCGGCCCAGGCGCTAGGGATCAAGCAGGCCTCGCTATACACATATGTCAGTCGCGGCCTGATTCGATCCGTGTTGCAGCCGGGTAGTCGGTCGCGGCTTTACTATCGCGAAGATGTCGAGCGGGCCACAATGCGTATCGGCGGACGGGCTGGGCGGCCGGAAACGGTGGAGGCGGTGATGAGCTGGGGCCACCCCGTCTTCCATACTCTTATTACGGATCTGACAGACGAGGGGCCTTTCTACCGGGGCCAATCCGCAATCGCACTCGCGGAGTGCGATCGAGGTTTTGAGTCCGTCGCAGAACTGCTGTGGGATGGACTTGACCAGCCAGGTCTTGCACACTGGGACACACCACGCTTGCCTGAGGCATTTTTCACGCGACTTTCTACAGCCCTTGACGGCGCCGTCGGGCTGACGGGCTTGCGCATCATGTCCATTGCGACCTCTCTATTTGAGTTGGATGGAAGCGGGCATTCCGGCTTTGACAAAGCCACGACGACCGCGGATGCCAGGGTTCTACTGCAGATATATGCAGCCGCGATGGGCCTCATGGGTCCGGGGCGGCAGTACATCAGTCATCAGAACCTGGAGCCATCCTCCGTCGCGTCGGTCCTCCTGACGGCATTGGGCGTCCCTATTACAGAGGCTGCACTTCGTGCATTGAACGCAGCCTTGATACTGTGTGCTGACCATGAGCTGTCATCAGCGACTCTCTCCGCAAGGGTGGCAGCGTCATGCGGTGCAAATTTGACCGCTTGCCTCGTCACCGCGATCGCGACCCATTCGGGGTCTTTGGTTATTGGCGGATGTGAAAAAAGTGAACATCTGCTTCGAAAGGCCCACGACACAGAGGAAATGTATCAACTGTTGTCCGAGCTCGAGCGCAGTGGCAGTTACATCCCCGGCTACAACCTCAAGGCCTATCCCAAGGGCGACCCTCGCGCGCGCAAGCTTTTGGCACTGGCGGCGTCCCTCGGAACGGAAACACAGCCCGTCCTCGATCTTGTCACCGACGTCGGACGACGGTTCGATCTCGAGCCTAGCCTGGAAATTGGCCTGGTTTCATTGGCGATGGCGCTACGGTTTCCGCCTGGCACAGCTTCAATCATCTGGGCCCTCGCACGAGCATCGGGATGGGTTGCCCATATCATCGAACAGCGCGAAGCGGGCTTCATGCTGCGACCCAGAGCCCGGTATATCGGACCACCTACGCGTTGAGAGGCGCCCCGTGCCGCCGCACAGAATCCCTCAGGCGTAACAGAGAAGTTCAAGCGCCTCATAAACCTCATATGATCGACGTCCCGCGACGACCTTGCATTCGCAGAATGCTCCATTATACTTAGGCACCTAATATTAAAGTACAGGCGGCTAATGAGAGACGCAGAACTGCTTGACTGGCACGACGGGCTACTGGTCGGGCACACCGAAATTGATCAGGAACATCGAGAATTTTCGGCCCTGATCCGTAGACTCGGCGAAGCGCCTGACAGTGGACTGGAGCAGGCACTTGACGCGGTATTGGCTGCTGCGCGCGCTCATTTCTCCCACGAAGACGCCGTGATGGAGGACAGTCAATTCCCGCCACGCGGTTGCCACATCCGCGAACATGCTGCTGTCATTGCATCGATGACCGGGGTGAAGACGAGACTGGCCCACGGCGAGGTGCGACCAGTGCGTCAACTGGCCCAAGAGCTAACGCGCTGGTTCCCTGCCCATGTACAACACCTGGATTCCGCACTCGCGCACTGGATCTGCAAGCAATCGGCAGGTGCCAAACCTTTGGTATTCCGAAGGTCCACCGGCCCGTCGCCACAAAGGGAAGCTGCGTAAGGGTGTCGCGCGCCGTGGCAGAATATGGCTTCGACAATAGAACTGCCTTCCCTTATGTCAAAAGCGTCCGAACAGAGAGAGCATGAGATTGCTCTGCGCATTCTGCATCGTTGGCACGACGATGTCCCTAACGACCGGATGGCGCACCTCGTCAAGGACACCACACGAGCCTTCTTGAGAGCGCTCCAGGACCGTCTGTCAAAGCACGACGTGCAGTTGGGCCATTGGACTTTCCTGCGAATTCTCTGGGAGCGCGACGGCCTGACCAAACGCGAACTCAGTGCCGAAGCCGGGGTGATGGAGCCAACGACGTTCTCCGCCCTGCAAGCTATGGAGGCGCTCGGCTATGTCACGCTGGAGCGGCGGGCAAACAATCGCAAGAACATCTACGTCTTCTTGACCCCACTCGGCAAGCGCCTCCGAAAGACGCTCGTACCGCTTGCCGAGGAAGTGAACGATGTGGCCGTACACCGCCTTTCTCCAGACGAGGTGGCCATTACACGGCGCGCCCTTCTTGTGATGCTTGACAACCTCACTCAGGATCAAGAAGGTACTGCAGCACCGTAAGCCGGCCGCCCTGCCCGCTTTCTTTCCGTACTGTCCCATACCGGACGCGCGTTCTGCGCGTCCTACCTTGGTCTCCCACCACATTCGCGTCCCGCTCACGGACGCACTTCTACCACGTCGTGCCAATCAACTGTTCAGCACGCCGCCGGCACCTTCGGTCACCCACTAACCACTTACATACTTAGTCGACTAAGTATTTTCCCTCGGTTCAGCAATCTGCTGGTTGCCATCATCGCTCACGCTCACTATGCTTAGGCACCTAAGCTTTTTTAACGAGAAATAAGGATTGCATCGGGCGTCAGCCAACGATGCGTCCATAAGGAGTCCCTGCAATGATGACGAAAGAGGAAAACGATCTGCTTTGCCGAGTCGAAGGCGATGCTCCAATGGGCCAATTGATGCGGCGTCACTGGACCCCAGTGTGCCTGCTCGAAGAGGTTTCCGAACCTGACGGGGCACCAGTGAAGGCACGCGTGTTTGGCGAAGACCTGGTCGTATTCCGCGACAGCGACGGACGCGTTGGCGTCATGGACGAGTATTGCCCGCATCGAAGGGCATCTTTGGTCTTTGGCCGCAACGAAGAGGGCGGTCTGCGATGCCTGTATCACGGATGGAAAATGGACGTGGACGGCAATGTCCTTGAGATGGTTTCCGAGCCGGCGTCCAGCGGCATGGCTGAAAAAGTCAAGCACAAGGCCTATCCGGTCAAGGAATGGGGCGGTATGGTGTGGGCCTATATGGGCGCGGCCGACGCGGCTCCAGCGTTCACGCCTCCACGCTGGGCCCCCACAGCGGATACGCGCGTAAGCATCGCCAAGGTGCTCCTCCCCTGCAATTGGGCGCAAGTTCTGGAAGGCGCCATCGACTCGGCGCATAGCTCAAGCCTGCACAGTTCGGACATGGTGCCGGCGCGCGTAGACGGAGCGAAAGCGACGACCAACTTGTGGCTGCGCCCATCCACTGACAAAGCACCGCGCCTTCAGGTAGATCGCGGCGCTTACGGCTTCCGGTACGCCGCTATCCGTCGCCCAATCCATCAGGCGCAGACGCATGACTACGTGCGGTCCACTGTATTTGTCGCGCCGGCAACCGCATTGATTCCGCCGAACAATCTCTACAACGTCGCCAACGTCAATGTACCGATGGACGACACGAATACGGCCTTCTATTTCATTGCCTGGGGTCACCCCGCGCAGACCCCTGAGACCGAAACGTGGCGAAAGTTCCTGCGCCAGACGGTCGGCGTGGATCTCGACGAATACTATCGGCCACTACGAAATGTGGAGAATCGATTCTGGCAGGATCGACAAGCGATGAAGGCAGGGAACTTCACTGGGATCACTGGTTTTCCGAACCAGGACGTTGCCATGTGGTTGACCATGGGGCCAATTGCCGACAGGACGCACGATCGACTCGGTGCAAGCGATCTGGCAATTGTCGAGTTCCGCAAGCAAATGCTGGATGCCGTCAAAGACTTCCAGGCAACCGGTGAAGCGATCGGAATCGGTAGCAATGCAATTCCGGAGAACGTTTGCGCCTTTCAGTCTGTGGTACCCAAGACCGATGACTGGCGAAGCTTCGCTGTGAGCTATGTATGGGCCGACGGAATCGACCGTTCAGAGCTTGAGCCGTCGTATTCGGTGAACGCATAGCGCGCGAATCCGATGCTGGCAGATCGCACTTCAAACGATACCTACGACCTTACTATCAGATGACCAAGCTCCGCCTGTCTGTCGCCATGGGCGACTATGACCGTACACGCGCCCTACTGGACGGCCGCGTCCAGATTGATGGCGTCGATCCGGTCTTCATGACGCTCAATCCCGAAGAAATGTTCTTTCGCGCGATGCGGAGTCAAGACTTCGACATAAGTGAACTCTCTTTTTCGAGCTACCTAGTCAAGCATTCGCGTGGCGATTGCCCGTACATCGCGGTGCCGGTGTTTCTTTCGCGCGCGTTCCGCCATACGTCGATCTATGTTCGCAAAGACCGTATCAAGCGACCAGAGGATCTAAGGGGCTGTCGTATCGGTGTTCCCGAGTATCAGCTCACCGCCATCGTCTGGGCGCGCGCCATTTTGCAGGATGACTATGGTATCCGTCCGTCGGATGTCACGTGGGTACGTGGTGGCATTGACACGCCGGGTCGTCCCGAAAAGGTGAAGCTGCAACTGCCTGCCGATGTACGCGTAGAGGCTGCTCCCGAAGGGCGGACAATCTCCGAGATGCTTGCCAGCGGCGAAATCGAAGGGTTCATTGCCCCGCGGCCGCCAAGCCCGGCTGCGTTACGAAACCAGGATGTCGCGTGGCTCTTCGATGATCCTACTGCCGAAGCGAAGAACTACTTCTCGCGCACAGGCGTCTTTCCCATCATGCACGTGGTCGGAATTCGGAAGACCCTTGCTGAGGCACACCCTTGGTTGCCCGGCGCTGTGTTCAAGGCGTTCAACCAGTCAAAAGCCTACGCGCTGGAGCAGCTTGCCGATACGTCAGCCACCAAGGTGACGATGCCGTTTGTCGAGGAAATGCTCAAGGCAGCGCGCGAGACGCTTGGTGAGGACTACTGGTCGTACGGAGTCCAAGCGAATCGACCTACGCTGGACACGTTCGTGCGGCATCACCATGGCCAAGGGCTGTCCGATCGCCTGGTGTCGGTGGAAGAGATCTTCCATCCGTCTACGTACGAGTCCTACAGCATTTGAGAGTATCGCGCACACCGGCGGTCTCGCCGGGCGTGCCGCATGGAGCCAAGATGTTTGAGTACAACGAAACCCTTGAGCAGGCGCGTAAGCGCAACGTCGAAGACGCCCTCCGCGAGGATATCGGCTGCAAGGACTGGACGGCACAGCTTGTGCCGTCCGGGAAACCTGCACGAGCGTCGGTTACGGCGAAGGACGACGCGGTCATAGCTGGCCAGTCGTGGTTCGAGGCGTGTATTACTACGCTCGACACGAACGCGCGCATTGAATGGCTTGTTCCAGAAGGTACATTCGTGGCCGCGGGCTCCCTCTTGTGCCTGATCAGCGGTGAAGCCAGAGCGCTCCTGTCCGCAGAGCGCGCAGCACTGAACTTTCTCCAAATGCTGTCTGGCGTTGCCACCGTAACGCGTAGCTATGTCGAGCAGATAGTTGGCGTGTCACCAAATCCTAAAGGTTGCGTGATTCTTGATACCCGCAAGACCATGCCAGGGCTACGACAAGCGCAGAAGTATGCTGTCCGTGTCGGAGGGGGTTCCAACCATCGCATGGCACTATGGGACGGCATCCTGATCAAAGAGAATCACATTGCCGCTGCCGGAGGCGTCCGCCAGGCACTTGAGCTTGCCAGGACCTTCGGTGGGAATATCAACATTCAGATCGAGGTCGAAGATCTCGCCGAGCTCGAAGAAGCGCTAGATGCTGGTGCCGATAGCGTACTCCTTGACGACTTCAGTCTTGCCGATATGTCAAACGCCTTCGCGTTAAACGCAAGCCGCGCGGTGCTGGAAGTATCAGGCGGCGTTAGTCTTGATTCGTTGCGTGACATTGCCGCAACCGGAGTCGATCGTATCTCAAGCGGGACACTGACCAAGAACATTCGGGCCATCGATCTCTCGATGCGCATCGAAGGCTGATACGGAGCGCTCATCGTGACCCAATCCCATATTGAATCTCATGCTGACACGCAAATGCTATTGCGTGTCGCAACCATCTGTGACGCGGCACAAGGTATCCGCAGTTTTGAGTTTGTGCAGCCGGATGGGTCAGACCTGCCCGCGTTTACGCCTGGCTCGCATATCAAGATACAGGTTCCCAACGGCCTGCTGCGCAAGTATTCGCTATGCAACGATCCCGCGGAACGTCACCGCTATGTCATAACGGTGAAACGCGATGAACATGGACAAGGAGGATCTGTAAGTCTCTGTGACGAGACCCGGGAAGGCGACCTGATCCCCATCAGCGTTCCCGAGAACGCATTCCCTCTCGCGGAGAATGGCAAGTCGTTCATCTTCATCGCTGGTGGTATCGGGATTACACCGATTCTCTCGATGATCCGAAGCTTCGGCGAACTCTCGACCTCTAAGTGGAAGCTCTACTACTTCACGCGCTCCCCTGAGACAACCGCCTTTCTACAAACACTTCAACAACCCGAGTTGAAGGGCAAAGTCAAGATTCATCATGACTTCGGTGACCCCGCGAACGCCTTCGATCTGTGGCCAGTGCTTGAACGGCCGTGCGACGCCCATGTTTATTGCTGTGGCCCTCGCGGTCTCATGGAAGCCGTGCGTGATATGTCCGGACACTGGCCCGCAACGCGGATCCACTTCGAGAGTTTTAACCAGGGCGGCGAGGTGCGTCCGGATGACACAGCCTTTAACGTGGTGCTCGACCGCTCCGGGCAGCGCTTCGAAGTGCCCGTCGGCAAGACGATTCTGGACGTCCTTCGCCAGCACGGATGCAATCCCGCCTCGTCTTGCGAGAGCGGCACTTGCGGTACATGCAGGACGAAGATTGTCTCGGGCGTAGCGGACCACCGGGACATGGTGCTTATGCCGGACGAAATGGAGCATGAAATCATGATCTGCGTTTCACGATCCAAAGGACCGGAGTTGGTGATTGATCTATGACCGATCCTGTCAATCCAGTACGCATCGGGGTGGCAGGCCTTGGTCGCGCATTCTCCCTGATGCTGCCAACGTTCCTGGCCGATGAGCGCATCAAGCTTGCCGCCGCATGTGACCCTCGCGAAGTAGCGCGCCAGCAGTTCGCGCACGATTTCGGTGCCCCAGTCTTTGAAGATCTGGCGTCGATGGCACGATCGCCGAACATTGATGCAATCTACATCGCGAGCCCTCACCAGTTTCACGCAGCGCACGCTTGCCTGGCCGCAGAAAGTGGGAAGCACTTGCTGGTTGAGAAGCCTATGGCGCTATCAATGGCCGAGTGCGACCTCATGATCGCGGCATGCGAGCGCGCGGGTGTCCATATGATTGTTGGTCACTGCCACAGCTTCGATTCGCCGTATCTACATGCTCGCAGACTTATCGCGTCCGGAGAATTTGGCGCGGTGCGCATGATTCACGCATTGAACTACACGGACTTCCTCTATCGCCCCCGACGCCCCGAAGAGCTTCAAACGGCAGCGGGCGGTGGCGTAGTGTTTAGCCAAGCCGCGCACCAGGTCGACGTAGTCAGACTGTTGGCAGGATCCGCCGCCTGCCGTGTCCGTGCAACCCTCGGACAATGGGATCCCGCACGGCCAACAGAGGGCGCCTACTCCGCCACGATGTGGTTCGACGATGGTGTCTTTGCGTCGATGACATACAGTGGCTACGGGCGCTTCGATTCCGATGTTTGGAACGGCAATATCACCGAGATGGGATTTGCGAAATCCGACTCGGACTATGGCAAGACGAGGCGCAGACTTGCAACAATTGGATCTGCAGAAGCAGAGGCACGCCTAAAGGCCGAGAGCACCTATGGCGGCCCATCATGGCAACGAACACCCAACAGTGCTTCACCGGTAGCCAACCAGCACTTTGGTCCCATTATCGTCAGCTGCGAGCATGCGGACATTCGCCCCACACCAGATGGTGTATGGGTATATGGTGACGCGATCCAGGAACACATCCCCTTGCCGCCCCCTGCCGTTCCGCGCTTTGAAGTCATCGACGAGTTGGTGGACGCGATCGTTCATGACCGTAGTCCGCTCCATAACGGGGTGTGGGCCAGAGCGACTCTCGAAGTGTGCCTTGCCATGCTGGCCTCTGATAAGGAGCTCCGGGATATCCCTCTTACTCGTCAGCGCTAACGACTTTTTGCGTGGCGTGCGAGTCATCCCAACGCCCTCACTGCCTGTCATAACATTGCATTCGTGATAGTCGCCATTAGAGCGGCGCTTCTCGGATATGAATTGGAGACAAGATATGAAGCCCCCGCGTATCAACTTCGCCAGACGAAATCTTTGCCTCGGCCTCGCGGCCCTCGCCCTGTGTCCCACGCTCGGAAACGCCAGCACGAACGCATGGCCATCACGACCAATTCGCTTTATCGTACCGTACGCACCAGGTGGATTGCCCGATACAGTTGCACGCGCACTATCGCAGCAGCTAACGCAGCGCTTCGGCCAACCCGTCGTTGTTGACAACCGTCCTGGCGCGAATGGTGTCGTGGCTGCACAAGCGCTAAAATCCAGTCCTGCCGACGGCTATACGTTTCTCGTCACCGATGGCTCGATGATGTCGATCAACCCGGTGATCTACAAGAACCTATCGTACGATCCTAAGCGAGACTTTCTACCGGTTGCGCTCGCTGCCAAGTCCCCGCTCTTCCTGGCGGTGAACTCGCATGTTCAGGCCAACACTCTGCAGAATTTCATCGCCTTGGCCAAATCAAAGCCCGGCACGCTCAACTATGGTTCGTCTGGGATCGGCAGCAGTCACCAATTGTCGATGGAGGCATTGAAGATTGCATTAAAACTGGATATCAAGCACATCCCCTTCCGAGGATCCGGACAATCTGTTCCCGCGCTGATCGGCGATCAGGTACAAGTGGTATTCGCCGCGCTCCCCTCGCTATCGGGATTCGTAAAATCTGGACAAGTGAAGATCCTCGGCACGAACTCGCTCCAGCGGTCGAAACTTGCACCGGAAGTCCCAGCGATCTCGGAGGTGGTACCGGGATACGACTACGCGGTGACGGTCGGCGTGCTGGCGGCTACGGGTACGCCCGCCACCGTCATTCAAAAAATGTCCGATGCCATTGCGGAGGCCGTCAAGACGCCAGAAGTAGTTTCCCAGTTCCACGTGGCAGGCATTGAACCCGTTGGTGGTTCCAGTGCCGAATACGCTAAGGCCATCGAAAATGAAGCCACGCGTTATGCCGAGGCGATCAAGATCGCCCATGTCGTAGCGGAATAGGAGGGAAGCTCGCATAGGCGCGGTGAGCATCGCGCCGTCAACCATAGGCGGGTAGTCTCGGTCCGTCCGCGCCACTTTAGAACTAATGCAGACACTGGTTCCGCTTTCACCTAATCTGTGGTGAGTACGGAACCAGTACAGCATGGATGGGCATTATCCTGTATCGCAGGCTGCGACAGGTACCGACAACAAACCCGTACGTCCCCTCACACCTACAATGGCTGTGGCATCAATAAGCTGAGCCGGTGAAAGGCATCCTCCCGTCGGATGTCGCGCGCGCGGGAGTGACCGCGGCTGAACGGGCGACCCTGCATCGGCGCGACAGTCATGACTCACGCAAAAAACGATCCGCTCGGTCCGGACGGGCCGGGAGAAGGGGCAAGCTCCCCCCTCCTCCCACCCTGGTACAAGTTGGTGCGGACACGTTGTAGTGAACGTGACGCATGTCACTTGCAGGTGCAGGTGCAGGTAAGGCTCAAGCTACCACACCATCCCGCAACAGGCACCCGATCTCCTCAGCCGACAGGCCGCTTTCCAGTAGCACTTCCGTGGTGTGCTCACCTAACGCTGGGGGCGGAGAGAAGCCGCTCCGGTTATCACCGTCGAATCGAACTGGCCTGTTCGCAGCGCGCACAGGCCCCAGTTTCGGATGGACAAGTTCATAGAAAACATCTAAATGGCGTGTTTGGATATCGTCGGCAAGGTCCTCCAGCCGCCGTTCCGGTGCGAACGGTACATCGTGCTTTTCCAGCAATGGCAGCCAATGTGAGCGCGGCTGCGACGAGAAGACCTGTGCCAACTCCTCCGCTAGCTCCCTGTAGTGCGTCACTCGCGCCTGGCGGTCCGGGTACCGTTGCAACAAGTCCGGCAATTCGATTGCCGCAACGAGACCCTCCCAGAACTTTGTCGGCGAGGATAGGTGCAAGCCGATCCGCAAGCCGTCAGCGCAAGTTACGACGAACGACTGAGAGGCGGCGCCTCGCGAGTAAAATCCGACTGGCTGCCCGCTGGAAAACAGTCTTGCCAACGGTTCAGTCGCGAAGGCGATCATCGATTCGAGCATGCTTACCTCCACATGCCGACCACGCCCCGTGCGATCACGTTCATTTAGCGCAGCAAGAATCCCCAGCGCAGCAAACATTCCGGTGATGGCATCGGAAACGGCAGGCCCCGCTACACGTGCGTCCGCGCCCTGGTGGAACATAGAAAGCCATCCGGACAACGTTTGCCCAACGTTGTCGTATGCCGGCCTGTCGACATAGGGGCCACTGGAGCCGTATCCCGTAATGCTGCAATAGACTGCGCGTGGGTTGAGCGAATGAATACGCTCGTAGTCCAACCCCAGTTTCTTCTCGACGCCGGGGCGCACATTGATCACCAGCGCATCGGCCTTGCGGATCAACGACTCCAATGCAGAGGCAGCTGATGGCGACGAGTAGTCGATCGCGACACTGCGCTTGTTCCTGTTATGTCCTTGGAAATGCGAGCTATAGAGCCCGTCATTGAAGGCCCGAAAGGGATCGCCCGCGCCGGGTCGCTCGACCTTGATAACGTCCGCACCCATCTCAGCGAGTAGCATCGCCGCATAGGGAGCGGTAATGAAGTTGCCAAAATCCAGGACCGTCAGCCCCTCCAGCGGTTGCTTTCCAGTGTCTTTCATATCTGCCTCAATCCGGCTTGACGCCGGTCATGTTCACCAGCTTTGCCATTTTTTCGGTCTCTTTTCGCAGGAAGCTGCGGAATTCTTCCGGCGACGAGGGTGACGCGACAACGCCAAGAGCCTCGAGGCGCTCCTTAATCTCCGGCTCGCTGAGGACAACCTTTATCTCACGCGCTAGTCGTTGCACCGCCTCGCGTGGCGTTCCGGCCGGTGCGACAATGCCATACCACGACATAAACTCGAACTTCGGTAACCCTGCTTCTGCGACGGTCGGCACCGTAGGAAACGATGCTTGACGTTTGGCACTGGTTACTGCGAGTGGAACCACGCGGCCTTGTTTTACATACGGCGCCGCTGTAGACGTCCCGGTGAACATTAGTTGCACCTGCCCCGCCATCAGATCGGCGAGCGCAGGCGCGACTCCTTTATAGGGCACGTGGTTGACATCAATCCTCGCCAGGGACTTGATCCACTCCATCGCCAACTGATGGGGTGTTCCGTTCCCGATCGACGCGTAGTTGAGGACTCCCGGCTTCGCCTTCGCCAATGCGATGCAGTCTCCCAAAGACCTGATGTTTGCAGACGGTGTTGCCACCATCACAAGCGGTACGGACACCAGTTGGCTAATGGGTGCGAAGCCGTTTGCGGAGTCATAGGGCAGCTTCGGAAAGAAGGAGGCGTTGATGGCATGCGAGTCGGTAATCAGGCCGATGGTGTAGCCATCCGGCGCAGCTTTCGCTACCTGGTCCGTGCCGATGATGGTGCTAGCTCCGCCCTTGTTGTCTACAATCACCTGCTGCCCCATGGATTGCGAGAGCTTCTGCGCGAGCAATCGCGCGACGATGTCAGTACCGCCACCCGGTGGGTACGGCACAATCAAGCGAATCGGTTTGCTCGGGTAATTGCCCTCGGCCGTTGCGCTCCCCATCGGCAGACCGAGCGCTAGAAGGAGCGCGACTGCGCCGAGTACCTTGCGCCGTGGCGCGCAATGCTTGCCTGAATACATCTTTTGTCTCCGAATTTATTTTGTAACCGACTCATGACTCTGCGCGAGTTGGCGGATTTTCCGCATCGCGGAATCGAGCTAACGTTGTGCGAATAGAGTGCTTCGCATTGCTTGCGCCGGATCTCGTCGTCCGGTGGGGAAAGGTTGTTTTGGTATATCGCGTAGCCGTCGAACTATCCGGCGCAAGCTCAGCCGGCTATGTGCGACGACGACTCTTGCTCCGTACGCTCCCATACCTCTTGCGCCAGCGGGTGACGTAGTTCCTCGGCAATATGGCCGACGAGACCAACGGCTCGACCGATCACAGCGAGGCCGCGGCTCAAACGCCACGGAATTCCTAGCTCTGACGAGAGTGCTGCAATCGCGCCAGTGGCGTTGACGGGGAGCTGGCCGGGCTTGTTTAGCGCTTGCTCGGCAGCCGAAGCGATATATTGCATAAGCGTCACATACTTCCCGCTCAGCCCATGTTCTGCGGCAAGTGCGAACAAGCGCGTGGTACGTGGATCCACGGGTTTGTGAACCGGATGTCCTATGCCTGGGATGGCTTGGCGCGACTCACGGCAGCGCTTGACAATGGCCTCCGCAAGGGACCTGAGTTCCGACCCGGTTGGGTTGTCAGGCGCGCCCGCGAGCGCTTCTTGCAGAATGCGCGCTGCGCCTTCCGCAGTCCCGGCGAAAGTAGTGCCCATCCCGAGCAGCCCTGCCGCGACAGCTCCCTGCAGCGATTCGGGCGCTCCGAGGTACGTCAACCGCGTGGCAATCGCCATGGGCGTCATGCCATGCTCGACAAGCGTGGCCAGCATCGCATTAAAGACGACGGACTCTGACGCTGTTGGTAACCGCCCTTGCATCTCGAGGAATGCGAAGTCTCCCAGATTGAGGTGGCCCATGATGTCCGTCATCAGGTCCATACCTTTGACGCGAATACGGGTGGCATCACTCCATCCCATATCCGAACGCAATGGCTTTCGCTCTCTGTTCATATTCTTGTCTCCGTCTAATCAGATTTGCTATCTCGCAAGCATCCTGGCGGACTCTAAAGCTCGTCGCGCAGCTTTCCAATCACGTGGAATCATGTAGACTATTCGCGCTATGGATGGCGACCAAATCGATCTCAACTTGCTTCGGGTGTTTGACGCGCTGATTAAGGACGGTAATCTCACGCGAGCCGGCTACCGGCTTGGGCTATCGCAACCTGCGATGAGTCATGCGTTGTCGAAACTACGCAAGCTGACTGGCGATAGCTTGTTTGTACGTGTCCCGACGGGCATGAACCCGACGGAACATGCGCTGCGCATTGCGCCATCGATTCAAGAGGGGATTCGTCTTCTGGAGACGGCGTTCGAAGGAGACGCACCTTTCGACCCGCAGTCAAACGAGCGCACATTCCAGATACTCTTGAGCGACATTGGCGAGCTTGTATATCTTCCGCGGCTGATGAATCATCTCCGTGAGATCGCCAAGGGCGTAACCGTACGTGCTCTCAATCTGCCTCGCGAAGCGTATGTGGAAGCTTTCCTCTCTGGGGAAGCCGATCTGGCTATTGGGTTCCTGCCCGGACTTGGTGCCGGCTTTTATCAGCAGCGCCTGTTCAGCGATACCTACATGTGCCTCGTACGCGATGGCCACCCCCGCGTGCGTAGTACGCTTTCCTTGGCGCGCTTCGTGGAAGAGTCACACGTACTGGTCGAACCCAGCGGCTCCCGATATGTCACGCCAGCTCACCAGACCTCGACAACGACGCTGATCGAACATTTCCTGGCCGAGCGAGGATTGAAGCGTAAAGTTGCCCTATACGTCCCTCATTTCCTGGCGGTCCCTGACATCGTGCAGTCCAGCGACCTTATCGCAACCATTCCAAGTTATATGGTCCGCCACTGCACCCCAAGACTCGGGGTAAAGATTCTGCCCCTGCCATTCGATGTACCGAGCTTCGACGTGAAACAATTCTGGCATGCACGCAACCATCAGGATGCCGGAAATCGCTGGTTGAGAAAGCAGATTGCCGACCTGTTTAGCGGCATCCCAGTTAAGTAGTCACGCCCAGTGCCTTCGGGCAAAGGGAAAAACCGAGTGGGGAGTCGATTGCTCGCGCCGCCACCCGGTAAAAGGACCACATGGAGACTCAGAGAATGGCGCAATTGCCAACCAGCCACGAAGGATGGGAGCTTCACTACGCGCTGACCGTTCGCCCAAGCGAGTCTCCCCTTGGGCAAAATATACGCCTGGTGCGCGAAGTTAAAAGATGTGTTTCACGCCTAGCATTGCGCCAAATTGATTCCCTCCCGGCGTGGGATTGGTACCGCTTTGCCCGCTGTTCACCGCGCTCGTTGCGTTACCAAAGTTGTTGATGTAGCCGACGGTTCCATATGCAGATGTTCGCTTCGTGAACGCATAGAGCGCCCGACCCGCAAAGAGCCACGCTTTATTTGGACTATTGTGGAATCGTTGGTGATAGATCTCACTCTCAAGCGTGACGGCAGGTGTCAGTGCGTAGGACACGCCACCATAGAACAGGTCGCTGCGCGGCGTTGCACTCGCGCGATTGTCTCGCCGCAGCCAGCCGCCGCCAATCTGGACCTTGCCGACATTAAACTGACCACCAAGGACCATCCGGTCATCCTTGAGCGCGCTGCTCGTCAGGCCGGCAAATGCCCCAGGCCCGCCTCGGATCGAGTCATACGCGGCACTAATATTCCACGTATCGGTACCATACTTCACCAATGCAGACCACTCACGGCATTGACGTGAATCCGCCGGATTCTCCCCGGCGCAGTTAGTGCCGGTTGGGCTGTTTGCATTCACTGTGTCCCGCCCGAAACTATACGTTCCGCCGACGGTCAACCCACCGAAAGTCCCCTTATATGAAATGGCGTTGTCAGCCCGCGCGGTAGACGTATATACATCGAGTGACGCGGATCCAAAGATGTTCGGGCCAAGCAGATCGTTCTCCGCCATGCCCCAGAAAAGCATCGTAAACTGCCGCCCCAACGCAATTTGCCCCCAGTTCCCGGAGACACCGACGAGAGCCTGACGGCCAATCAGTCTGCCACCCTGCGTGATCGTTCCCGTATCAGAAGCGAAACCCGATTCCAGCCAGAAGATCGCTTTGTTTCCGCCGCCGAGATCTTCCGTACCACGCAAGCCCCAGCGCGAAGGCACCGCGCCGGATTGCATGAAAGTATCGCTATACCTCGCAGCGCCAACGCCATTAACGTAAGCCACACCCGTGTCGACGACACCATAGAGGGTCACGTTCTGGGCTAAAACCATCCCCGGAAATATCCCCGCAACCAATGCGACAACTCTCCCCATCTTCATTTTCTCTCACTCCTCCAGCTCTATATTTCGCGCTCGCCAGACGAGCGCCGGCCTTTCCACCTCACGCGGAAAATTCCTTTTACTGCAGAAATTTGCAACCGATCAGCCTCGCCGCGAATCGCCCCGATCTGACGCCAGGAGCCCTGTTTCAGCAATCCAAGAATGGCGCGACTGAACTGCGCACCGGTACCGCCGGTTTGCGCGCACGATGCTGCCTGCGCACTGAATGCGCAGGCTACGCAGATCCGCGCAACGCTGCATCAACCGGAGACCGGTGCCCCGGCCAGCTACTTCTGACTCATTGACGACTGATGCTCATCACGGAGAACCCAGATCCCCCACGCAGAATCGGTGACGTAGATGTTCCCTCGAGCATCCTGCAGGACATCCTGCGTCGCGTTCGACGTCAAGGTTCCTCCCTGGCTCGTGACTGGCGTAGGCGGATCAGGAGGGAGGAACCAGCCACGTTCCCGGACGTCACGCGGGTCGCTGATGTCGAATGCGCGAAGCCCCGCGGTGAACCACGCAACGTACATCGTGTCCTTCGGGGTCATGACATCCGGGTTGTAGAGTTCCGTGACGGTATTGTGCGGACCGAAGCGACCAGGTTTGTCACAGAAACTCTTGTACTTCGCACCCGGCGGAGGTACGGGCGTCGGGAACAGCGACTTGAGAAAGGGATGCGTCGGATCCGAATTGTCGATGAACCCTACCGGCGTCATCGCCTCCGTACAGTTCCGCCTCATCGGCTCGCCAGAGAAGTACACGAGCTTCCGGTCCCAGAGTGGAATCGCGGTGTGAATGGACTGGGTGAGTGTATTGACAAAGGGAGGAATGATCCTCACTTCCCCAATCATCTTCGGGTGAGCAATGTCACTGATATCCAGGTTCACGACAGACGGTGTGTAGCCCAACGTCAGCATCTTCCCGTCTGGGCTCACAAAAGCCGGGCCGTGATAGCTTGGCGCGACCGCCCCCGGTGCTTCACCTGCCTTGGCTCCTGGATACGCCCAGCGACCTGCCTCTTTGGGATGCGCTGGATCGCTGACGTCAAGAATAACCAGAATGAAGCCACGATATCCAGGAACAGTCGTGGATAGGAACGCATACTTGCCGCCAGGATATCCATTGCGATGGCTTCCCTGCGCGCCGGCGCTCCATTTGGACAGCGGCTTAGGGTTCTCGGGATCGCTGATGTCGAAGAGTTGAACGCTTTCCTCGAAAGGCTTGTCCTTGGGGGCGGTCTCCTGAACGGTCGTCCATCCATCCGCGTGCCCGGATGACTCCTCCGAGCTGATGGGTCGACTTAAACCAAGAATGAGCAAGTTTCCGCTCAACGTGACCTGCGATGCCGCTGTTCCGGCAGGGCCCGGGACAACTTTCAGGAACTTCGGATTCGCGGGATCCGTGACGTCGACAATCTCGATACCCCTCCCTCCTTTATACAGGTACCATCGGTCGCCCACCCGCTTGATTGCAAGCTTAATACCCAGTCCGCGACGCCCGCCCATATCGGTATAACCAATCGGCTTGAGCCCACTCGCTTGCCAGCCCGATGGAATCGGATCAGCATTGGCGGACGCACACCCCAACGCAAGCCCCGCAGCCACGGAAACTGCCTTTACTAAGGTGGCAAGTCTCTTCATTTACTCTGTCTCCTGTCTTTTATGAAATTTTTATGGGCCGTAAAACTGCTACTGTTTAAATAGTAAAGTCTTCTTCCGCCAAACACGAGACAGCTGGAATTATTTGCCTGTATCAATCAACGTTATATTGACGGACAAAAATATATACGACAGTCGCCAAAACCTCGCGGAAACTTAATCCACTTAGACGCGAGGTTGAACGCAGCGACTGAAGTATTGGATCACGTCACGCGCAGGGCACGCGAGCACCTCGCTCTCCCTTGGCAAGACGCCCCAACCCGTCGCGAAAGGCGGAGCGCTATGGTCCTGACAGGCTAGAAGGTTTATGGAGCGGTGGCCTGTATCGAATAGCGCATGGTGATATCCAATGCGGCCGGAGAACTAGAATCCGTACAGCTTCGCGGGATTGTCTACCAGGATTCTTTTTCGCAGGGATTCGTCCGCCACCCATGTCAGCATCTGATCGAGTAGATCGGTGGTATTTGGCATGGTGCCTTTGAAGGCTACGTGCGGCCAGTCACTTCCCCATACAAGTCGATCACTGTCGATCTCCAACAGCTTCTGTACGAAAGGCAACAACTCAGGATAGGGAGGCTTTGCGCCCATCCTGTACCCTGCAGACAACTTGACCCAGCACCGGCCGGACTCGAGAAGCTTCAGCGATGCACGAAATCCCGGTTGATCGATTCCTGCATCCGGTCGTACGGACCCAAGATGATCAATCACGACGGGCGTTGGCAGCGAAGCCAATAGCGGTGACATCTCGGCTAAAGGCGCGCCACCGCCATCATTCATGACATGCAACTGGACATGCCACCCGAGGTCCGCGATCTTCTTTGCGAGCACCGGCATCTCCGAGAGCGGGGCGGCGCCCGCGTGACCGATGGTGTAGCGAACGCCGCGCACACCCGCCCGGTCGAGCTCCTTTAACTCATCGCTCGTGACATCGGAGCGTAGCGCCGCAATCATTCTGGCGGGTCGCCCAACCTCCCGCAGGGCATCGAGGTGCCGCCTGTTGTTCGTACCATATCCGCTCGGTTGCACCAGAACCACCCGCGCCACGCCTAATGTATCGAGTACCTTTGCAAGATCCTCTGGAGGGGCGTCTGGAACATCAAACGCACGAGTGGAAGCCACTGGATAGCGTCCCAATGGCCCGTACACATGAACGTGGCAATCCGTAGTTCCCGGCGGGCAGTGCAACAGGGGCTTGCGCGGGTTCGGGTCCGGCGGCTGGCAGAATTCGATCATCTCTCCGATCCTTGGATAGTGCGATATGGCGTTGCCTCACAAATGGCTACTCAAACCACCTTTGCTCGTCCAGGATAATGGGAACTTCGCGGTTCTTTTCCGAGTATCCGTCAAAGGGATTGCCATGTTCATCCACTCGCGCGAGCACATCTGATGAAGGATCAATTGCAGCGCCGACACGTAGCATCACCAGCGGCTCGCCTTCGTTGGCGTGAAAGGAATAGAAGGCGCCAGCAGGGACAAGAACACAGTCGAGTTTGCCGACATTCTTCGTCTCCCCCCGCGGGCCGAAGAACGTCGCACCGCCCTGCAATACTACGAAGACATGGTCCTCGTTAGTGTGCGCGTGAATCTCATTCTCTCCACCGCTGGCGTACGTCTTCAGTACGACGTTCATGTACGGTGACGCGCCGAGTACCTGATTGGTGCGCCCTTGCTTCGGCAGACGCGCGCGAATATGGAAGAAGCTCGGTGTCTTGCGTTGAGCCATTCTTTCCATTTCCTCGCGCCATTGCCGCGCGCTATTTGCAATGGGAGCGACATCGCGCTCACTATCAGACGTTTGCATATGGTCTCCAAAAATGGGGCACTACCAATGAGCCGAAGGCCAAGGCCGCGCGGCTTTCCCGTGTTGCCGCTCAGTTCATAAACAATGATCCAAGCCCAGGCAGGCCATCGCTAACTCCGACACGGCGAAGTGCATGCCACGCCATGGCTTGATTGCTGGTTATGAGAGGGCGGCCCAGAATCTCTTCGAGAGGTGCCACCGCACCCAGGGACCTGATAGCCGTACAGCTGATGAAATAAGCATCCGCACTCGCGTCACGCGCGGCGACGGTCATGTCTATCCACTCGCGAGGTTCCACCTGGAACATGTCCCCTGGCGTGCTGAGCGCCAAGCCATGCGCTGCCAAGACCTTAACGCCGCGAAGCGCAAGAAAGTCGGATTCGCGCCGGTTGATCTCTTCTATGTATGGGCTGACCAACACGATGCGTTGACCGCCTAGCGCCCCCAGGGCCTGCACGATAGCGTGCGCTGTAGTGGTCGCGGGGATTCCGGTTGCATCGTGGATACGCTGCCGAATGACATCGTCCAGCGTCGCATCCCACGTGGAAACGGCCGTGCAATGGAAGACGATAAGATCGGGTTGTGCGTCTTTTAACAGCAAAGCGGCGCCTTCGACATCATCGATCATGCCTAACAATTGCTCGCGCCGACTGCCGGCAAGCGGCAGGCGTGTGACATGCATGCAGACACCTTGCGGCATCATCGCCGTCAACTCTGCTTCAGCGGCGATGTTACCCGACGGCAGGATCACGCCTATGCGCGCCCGTGTGCCGTAGTTGAGCCGTGCCAAGTCCACTTATGCCTCCCGTTGGCCAAGAAGAATCTGCTCCGCAATCCGACGATACCGAAGCGGATCGCCCTGACCGCGAGTCAGCAATGACACCACGACGCTTGTCACAAAGCTCAGTGGAACGCAGACAATTGCGGGGTTGCGAAGCGGGAAGACTGCCGCCGAATGTTTAAGTACGTCCACCTGAATCGTCGGAGAGAGGTAAATAAGGACCAGGCTTGACACCAGTCCGATCATCATTCCCCAAACCGCACCACTCGCGGTGTATCGCCGCCAATAGATCGACAAGAAGATGGCGGGAAAATTCGCTGCCGCGGCGACTGCCGTTGCTAGACCCACGAGAAACGCCACATTTTGCCCGCGGAGAACCAACCCGAGCGCGATGGCCACCAACGCCAACGCCACTGTCGCGGACCGCGCAACAAACATAATCTGCGTTTGCGTCGCCTGCCCCTTCTTGAGCACAGCATTAAACAGATCATGCGACACCGTCGTAGCCCCTGTTATCAGAAGTCCCGAGACGACGGCAAGGATCGTCGCAAACGACACTGCTGACACGAAGCCAAGGAAGGACACCCCACCAAGGCGTTCAGCCAAAAGCGGAATGGCCATGTTGCCGCCTTTGTCCATCGACGCAATCGCGGTCTTGCCAACGAGTTGCATCGCTGCAAATCCGAGAACAAATGTGAGCAGCAAGAAGATGCTGATAATAGTCGTGGCATAGACGAGGGATTTTCTCGCAGCCCTTCCGTCCGCGACTGTGAAGAACCGCATCAGGACATGTGGCAAGCTGGCCACGCCAAGTGCAAGTGCAATGCTCACCGAGATCGCGTCGAGCGGGTTCGAAATCAGCCGCCCCGGGGCGAGCACCGCATCGCCGTTCACCGCGCTTGCGTCAGCAAACAACTTTATCGGGTTAAGTTGAAAGTGCGACAGTGACATGAGGGTCATCATCACCGCCGCCAAGGACATCAGCGCCGCTTTGATAATCTGCACCCATGTCGTTGCGAGCATGCCGCCGAAAATCACGTAGACGAGCATGAAGCCACCAACGATCCAGATCGCGACGTCATACTCCATCCCGAACAGTAGATGAATCAGATCGCCTGCACCTACCATCTGCATGACCAGGTAGCAAATCGTGATGCCAAGCGTGGTGATCCCGGTAACAATGCGAATACGCGGGGCGTTAAGTCGGTACGCGAGCACGTCGCCGAACGAGTAAGTTCCGAGGTTCCTGAGTGGCTCACCGAAGAGGAACAACATCACTGGCCACCCAATCACACCGCCGATGGCGTATATCAGTCCATCGAAGCCAACGAGGGACACCAGCCCTGCGATACCCAGAAATCCCGCCGCGGCAACAAAGTCACCCGCAAGTGCGACCCCATTCTGCAACGGCCCGATGCTCCGGCCAGCAGTAAAGAACTCCTCAGCTGTTTTTGTGCGTCTTGCCGCCCACCAGGTAATGATCAGGGTTGTAAGCAAGAACAGGACAAAGAACGCCGTGGAACTGAAATTTGCACGACCGTTACTGAGTACGCCCCCCATTTCATTTCACCTTCCCTTCGAAAGCGTGCATGGAAACATCGTGCACGCAATTGATCCAGATGACATAAACGAATGTTATTAGCAGCGCGATAATGATCGTCGCAACGCCAGCGGCGATCGCAATCGACAATCCCGGCACTAGCTGGACAACAAGAATGCTTTTGAAATAAGCGACAACGATCACGAACGAAAAATAGATGCACAGTATCAAAACCGTCGCGCCCAGTGAAACTCTTTGTCGCCTGACACCGATGGCGGTCAGCATCTCTTCGCGTGAAGATAAATCATCAACCGAAGAATAAATTGTACTCATCTATCTCCTCCTAGTTAGCGATTCAATTTAGTCGCCTGAACTGCTCTGATGGTCTTTGGTCCTCTTATTAATCGAAAACTGAAAGTACACCTGTCGCTGGTTGCGTTGACGAAACCCACGCTACCTAGATTCTTAAGAATCCGACATAGACCGTTTGATCCGTGTACTTTCCACGCCCTTCGCACCCGCACGTGATATTCCGATTCGCCTTTGTCGCATTGTTTCACCGGAAATTTGCACTACGCAAGGAAAGGTAAGAAGTTGCTCTATTTGCAATCGCATTCTCCTAAACATTTAGGTGTATACCCGCTAGATCAGAGACTTCTGCAGACTATCCTGTCAAGATTCTGTCCATCACTAACCTTCTTGTTGCTATATTTGCAACCTCAAACCGTGAAGACGATCTCCACTGCACTCCGTATTCTTGAGGCATTCATCGACAGCACAGAGCCCCAGTCGGTCAGTCAATTGTCCGAGCGCTTTGGCATGCCGCGCAGCCAGATGTCACGGGTGTTGAGCACATTCAGAGATGCCGGTTGGCTGGAGCAGGACTCGAAGTCCAGGACATACGCGGTGGGCTTATCCGCGTATGTCTTTGGTTCTCGTTTCGTACAGATTCACCCTCTGACGAGGCATGCAATTCCTGTCCTGCGGGGAATCGTTGATCGAAGCGGCTTTAACACTACCCTATCCATTCTTGATCACCTCAAGCCACTCTATCTGTTGGGCATGGCCGGGCCCGTACCTGTCGAACTATCCTCGGCGTTTGGCTCATACTTTCCCTTTCACGCCACCGCGGCAGGGAAGGTACTCGCAGCATTTTCTCCCCGTCATGTTCGCGAGCAGATGCTCGAAGAAGCGTCACTCGATAGATTGACTGGGCGCACCATTACAGATAAGACTCAATTGGTCGACGAACTAGATCTTGTCTTCCGACGCGGCTACGCCTCGTCCGACGGCGAGCGGGTGCCTGGCATCGGCGCACTGGCGGTCCCCGTTATCGCCCATGACGGCTCCATCTTTGCCGCGATTGGCAATGCCTTTCCCACGAAGATGGTTTCGGCAGAGGATCTCGACTACCAGGCAGAGATTCTCAAAAGCGGGGCGCGGGTGCTTGCTGAGCGAGTGGAAGGGCCACGACGCCCTTCCAGCCGAACAGGGCGTTGAGACTGGCTCGTTGGCCTCGTCTCCCACCCATCGCAGCGCCCGCGCGCTACGTGGCCCTAGACACTCAGGTAATCACTCAGTACTCGTTCATTACCTCGCAGCTGATCGCTCGTCCCACTGAAACATACTTCCCCTTTGGACAAGACATGATGGATATCGCCTAAGTCCAGCGCCGCGCGAAGATTCTGCTCAATCAATAGAATTGCCAGGCCCTCGGCCTTCATCTTCCGCAAGAACTCTACAATCTCATCGACAATAAGAGGCGCGAGCCCTTCTGATGGCTCGTCCAGAATCATGACGTCGGGATTCAGCATCAGAGCCCGCGCAATCGCGACCATCTGCTGCTCTCCGCCGGAAAGCTGGAAGCCGCGATTCTTCCGACGCTCCATTAGGCGCGGAAACATTTCATAGACACGCTCCAGCGTCCATCGGCGGTCGTGTCCTCCCCGCGCGGCAACGGTCAGATTCTCTTCCACCGACAAGCTCGGGAAGACCCCGCGCTCCTGCGGAACGAAGCCTACTCCCATTCGGGATATGCGATGGGATGCGACCCCGACGATCGCCTTCCCGTGATAGCTAATACTCCCTTTACGTGGCTTCAGATATCCCATTACCGAGAGCGCTGTTGTCGTCTTCCCTGCGCCATTGCGACCGAGCAGCGAAGTCACCGCCCCCGCCTTCACTTCTAGCGAAATTCCTCGTAAGACGTGACTGTCGCCGTAGTACGTATGAATGTCATTGACTTCGAGCATCAGTGCTTCCCTCCGAGATAGACTTCCCGCACGCGGGCGTCGCCTTGAATCGCTTGCGGACTTCCCGATGCAAGAACCTCACCGTAGTAGAGCACAGTGATACGATGGGCGAGCGAGAACACGACTTTCATGTCGTGCTCAATCATCAGTATCGATAAGGAGGCGGGGAGCTCGCGCACGAGATCGATCATACGATCGGTCTCCGCCGGGGACATTCCTGAAGTCGGTTCATCGAGCAGTAGCATCTCGGGATCCGTGGCGAGCGCCATCGCGACTTCAAGCTGCCGCTGCTCCCCGTACGACAGACTCGATACGGAGCGGCCGTAGTCACCTGACAAACGGACCTGTTCGAGGAGTTGGTCGGCGCGCTCCCACTGAGTCCGCTTCGATGCGACACTACGCATTGCGTCGTACCAACCGCCGTGCTTCGCCTGGACGGCAAGGCGCACATTTTCCCGCACCGATAAGCTGAAGAAAAGGTTGTTTTTCTGGAAGGTGCGCCCCATTCCCATCCGGCAGACGGCTTCTGGAGCGGCCCCCGTGACATCGATGTTCTTAAAAAAAATCCGGCCCGCAGTTGGTTTGATCTGACCTGAGAGTTGATGAACCAGGCTTGTTTTTCCGGCACCGTTCGGCCCGATGATCACGTGCCGTTCGCCAACCGCGACCTCCAGGTCGACGTCCCTGGTGACCGTGAGGCTCCCATAGGCCTTACGGAGCTTTTCTGTTCTAAGCAACGTCATTCTCTGCCTCCGAGATCCTCTTGGTAATCGCCACGCCCGACTCATCGCACGAGGCAACGCTACGCTTTACAAGGCTGCGCAAGACTAGTCCCCAAACGCCATCCTTCAGGAACATCACGCATACGATGAATATCGCACCCACCCAAAACGCCCAGTACTCGTTGTGAGAACTGACAATGGTTTTGAGCAACAGGAAGATCCCCGCGCCGACGACTGGCCCGATGACGGTACCGCTGCCCCCCAACACGACCATGATCATTGCGTCGCCAGACTGCTGCCAATGGAGGATATCCGTCGACACGTATGCGTTCAGGAACGCGTATAGGCCACCTGCCACACCAGCCAGTCCACCGGCAATCACGAACGCAAGCAACTTAAAGCGCTGCACAGGATAGCCAATAGCCCGCATTCGCTGCTCATTGTCGCGAATACCGATGAAAATCGACCCAAGCGCCGAACGAACGAGGCAAGAGAACAGGATCACAACGACGACGAAGCCGATCGCGATCACCGCGTAACGCGCGCTGGAACTCTGAGCCAGGCTAACGCCGAAGAGTTCAGGCGCAACAAATCCGGTCAATCCATCGGTACCCCCAGTCAGGCTTCGCCACTTTAACGCCGCCGCAAACAGCAACTGGGAGAACGCCATGGTGAGCATCAGGAAGGATATCCCGCTAACCTGGATGCAGAACATGCCGATGATCCCAGCAAGCAACATGGAAACGGCAACCCCTGAGACGAGACCTAGCCAGCCGGAAAGTCCGAGATGGACACCAAGAGCAATGACGGTGTAGGTCGATACGCCAAAGAAAGCTGCGTGGCCGAATGACATCATTCCCGTGTAGCCGACGAGTAGGTTGAGACTCATCGCAAAGATGCCAAAGATCAACACCTCAGCAATGATCTCCCGCGCATAGTCCGATGCGAATCCTCCGGCGACCAACAGTAGGCTCATCAACGCAAACGCGATCGATTGATTTCGGAGCGTCATTTGCTTACCCCCTTGCGACACCGAACAGGCCGTGGGGCCGGCTTAGTAGCACTACCACCATCAGACAGTAAACCAGAAACAGCGCGAAATCTGGGAAGAACGCCTTACCAAACGTATCGATGCATGCATAGAGCAACGCGCCAACGAGCGCGCCTCGCAGACTTCCCATCCCACCAATCACGACCACGATAAATGCTGGTATGAGGATGTCGATATCCATACCCAGATAGACACCGAGGATTGGCCCCGCGATAATTCCCCCGATCGCTGCAAGGACGGCGCCAAGCGCGAAGATCGCGGAGAATAGAAGCGGGACATTAATCCCAATTCCGGCGGCCGTGGCCGCGTCGTCCACCCCTGCTCGCACCATTGCGCCGACTCTGCTGCGCTCCAGAAACCACCAAATCGCAAGGGAGGTGACAGCGCCGGATGCCACAACGAAGAGCCGATACAGCGGCAGAACCGCCCCGCCGATTTGGATACTCCCCTCCAGCGCGTCCGGGGGTGCGAAGGTTCGAATATCGGTACCCCACAGAAACCTGCAAGCGTCACCAAAGACCATGACGAAACCGAAGGTAAGCAGCACCTGCTTAAGGTGTCCCCCAGCGTACATCGGACGAATGAAGCATCGCTCCATCAGGATGGCGACAACGAACGCGGGAATCCACCCGATCCCCAAGCCCAACCAGTAGCTCCCGGTCAACTTTATGATGGAAAGCGCTGAGAAGGCGCCGAACATGAAGAACGAGCCATGCGCGAGATTCACCACGTTCATCAGGCCGAATATTAGCGACAATCCAGCAGATGCCATAAACAGCAACGCGCCGAGGCACAGGCTGTTGATCAATTGTGAAACAAAGAAATCCATAGCGTCTTCTCGAAGGTATGAGATACCCGGGCAGCCATCCATCTGGCTGCCGACTTGCGATTGGCTCGTGTGCGCGTCAGGTCAGAGCGGGCGCTTGGCCGGCTCCGCTACGTCACGCACGGTATGAATTACCTTGTTCGTGATGCGGCCATCCAGTTCGGCGACCTCCCGGATGTATACGTTGTGGGTCGGACTCTGCGTTTCCTGGGTGAAGCGAAACGGTCCGCGCGGCGCATCGAATTTAACTGCACGCATCGCTTCGCGCAGCTTGTTCTTGTCACTCGTATTTCCGTCCACTGACTCAATCGCCGTATGGAGAATGCGAGCCGCGACGTATCCATACTCGGCATACACATTCGGGAACTCCTTGTACCGAGCCCGATAATCCGCCACAAACTTTCTGTTCGCGGCGTTGTCCAGCGTGTCTGCGTAGTGCAGCGCGTTGATGCCCCCAAGGGCTGCGCGTCCTTGTGCCGGCAGCGTGTCGCCTTCCAGCATGAAACCAGAACCGGTCAGCCGGCAGTTCTTGCTCAGTCCGTACTCGTCATACTGCTTGACGAACCGGACTGCATCTGTACCGGCATAGAAGCCAAAGGTCGCCTTTGCACCAGTGCTGCGAATGTCGGCCAAGTATGGGCTGAAGTCATTGTTGCCAAGCGGAGGGTAGACTTCCTTGACAACCGTCCCACCACGCCGTGTGAAGCCGACCTTGAACTCGGCCACCGCATTGCGGCCACCGGCAAAGTCCGAAGCCGTGATAACCGCCTCCTTTGCCAGGTTGGCATACAACCATTCTCCCATTGTTGCCAGCGTCGTGTAGGACGACGTTGAGCAGCGAAAGAGGTAAGGAAGGCCTGTGTACGACAAGTCGGTGATCCCCGCGCCCGAGCACAGCACGAACGCCTGGCTCTGGCGCATGTACTGAACTGCCGCCATCGCGATGTTGCTGCCCTGGATACCGGTGATGAGATCACAAGCATCGGATTCCACGAGCTTCTTCAGCTTCTGCAGTCCTACTTGGGGGTTGAGTTCATCGTCTTCCTTGACGAGCTCAACCTTACGCCCGGCGATCTTATGTCCGATCTCCTCGAAGTAGAGGTTCATGCCATTGAGATTGGCGTTTCCCAGCGCCGCGTAAACTTTCGAGAAAGTGTTTAACACCCCGATGCGCAACGGTGCAGTCGACCTCGCGAGTACGACCGGGGGTAAGCCTCCGAACAATGCAACGGAACCAAGCGCTCCCGCGCTCTTGATGAAATGACGACGCGAGGTCGCGACGCCGTTATCCTCTTGATAGTTGTACATGTCTCCACCGTTCTCAATGGGCAGCATCACAGACTGCGCTGGCAGTCAGAAGGCCGGTTTATCGTTTTGCGAGGTTTGAAGGGATGCGGCCTACAGGTTCATCATTTCCCGGTAGTGCTTATAGAACGCCCGGATAAGCACCTCCGTCACCATGTGATCTTGCCTCTCGACCTCACGCCCACCCATCTCCACCACAGCGGCGCGGTGCCCATAATGATGAGCACCTAGTTGAGTCTCACATAGCACCTCACCGTCCTCCATTGCGACAAAGCCCGCAGGGCCGTAAAGGTTGGCGTGACGAACACGCAGACGCGTCATATCGTCATCATCATCTTCGTAACCAAAGAAAGTCCACGCCAGCTCGAAGGAATCGGTA
Source organism: Cupriavidus sp. (assembly GCF_057315035.1). NCBI lineage: Bacteria > Pseudomonadati > Pseudomonadota > Betaproteobacteria > Burkholderiales > Burkholderiaceae > Cupriavidus > Cupriavidus sp. Next base: position 49,230 of record NZ_DBHKYV010000020.1, read on the forward strand.
CCCTTCGGAATGATGTGCCGGATGCCGAGCGTGTTGGCCTGTTGGTGGATGACGACGCTTGGAAAATGTGCGATGGCCACCACCTTGCCATCTTCGAACTCGGGCCGCGGCGTAACCGTGTCAGGATCCCTCAACTCGAGCGCCTCTTTGAATCGCGCTATCTCGACGGCGGCTTCCGATTTCTTTTTCCCAACGTTGCGAGAGACCATGATGCTATGGCCTGCATCACCCGGAATCGATTCGGATTGAGTATCTGCACGCCACAGGCCGAACGTAATCAAGAACGAGTGCAGTAGCGTCGCGTGGTAGGGATCCTTCAGATTCTCAAAATAGAGCTTCCAGTTGCCAGGGATAAGCTGACGGTTGTATCCGAGTAACCGAAGCTTCTTGCCAGGAAACTGACGACGGAGGTTAGTAAAGACTTCTTCCCCGCAATACTCGGAGAATGGCAGTGGGTTCTCGGCAAAGCTTGCCCAGATTGTGCCTCCTTCGACGTGCACCGCGAGGGGGCGGAGACCGTGCTGGCTATTGTCAAAATCAGACGGCATTCCCCCCTTCTTGAGCACCCCACGCTTCAACGGTACACCTTGAAGGCTCCCGTCCAAACTGTAGTTCCACTGATGGTATGGACAGGTAAAGGACTCTTCCTTTCCTTTATTCTTCCAGCACACCCGGGCTCCGCGATGCGCGCAACGGTTCTCCCAGACGTGGACCCTATCATTCTCCCCGCGGACCACTACGACTTGTCGCTCGCCGATCCAGCTACGCTTGTACGCGCCTCGTTCAGGAATCTCACACTCAAGCGCTACGTAGTTCCATGTTGGCCCGTAGTAGAACGTCTCAAGCTCTCGTTGGTAGATTCCGGGATCGGTATAGACCCAGTAGGGTACGCGCGTCCAACCCTTGCGCGGCCAACGACGTTCGTCGGCGATCGTTGGAGCGGATGCGGCTTGCAGTGTTTGTTCCATCGTTGTCTCCCGCAACTTGTCACACTGGCACGATCAGGGAACGTCGCACGTGGTGATTGTCAAATACAGCAAGACGCTGTCTGAACTTCAGGCTATCGCCCACGCGAACCAGTACATCAAGATACTGGCCGACCAGGAATATCGTGGGGTCAGCGTCGGACATTGCTTCAGTCAGGAGAAAATTGCCCCTAGCATGAATCTCCCCCTCCGCAATCCCTGTGACACGAACGCCGCTGATGAAATGCCGCCATATACGTGGTACAAACACCTGGGTTTCACGCAACGCAGTAACACGGTCGCGCACCATACTGATGCCGTCGCAATAGACGGTCGCCTGCGGTAGGCCTTCGGCATAGTTCTCTCGGGAGACCACCTGGTACATGCAATCATCGATGAAATACGAGGGGAGCCGTTCCACCTGATCGTGATCGAGCGAATCGCCAACCTCCTCGTATAGGCTGCGAACCTCGTTTTCCAGCATGATCAGTTCCGCATTGCGGCGCAGGTCGGTGACCAACGGGGCTATCCTGACTCTCATGTCATCACTCCTGTGGACCCATGAGGTTCGTCTGCACACCACACTCCGAACCAAGTTTCAGGATCGGCGACTTGAGCGTCTCCTGCCACAAGAGCGATTCGTTTGCGATATGCAATGGATGATCCTGAATCGTGAGTGCAATGAAGCCCTGCTCTCGCGAAGCATGGTTGTGTACCGACCAGCCCGGCGCCGAGAAATGCAAATCCCCTTCCGACCACTCGATCTTTTCACCATTTACCACGCTCTTGCCGTGCCCCCACATGATGTAGTTGATCGCCGCCGATGTATGCCGGTGAGGTTTATCGACCTTTCCTGGCGGAAGTTTGGCGATGGTGGCAAAAAAGCTGGGCGAGGTACCGATCCGACGCTCAGTCGCCGGGTTATACAAAACGTAAAGATGCCTGCCCGTGTAGCCCAAGTCCATGCCATAGACCGTTTCCAGATGAGGAGAAACATCGTTCCATGGCCAATGGAGCGCCCTGGATTCTACGGGGTCGATGTCGACGAGCCATTCGTAACCAAGCAACTGCGCCCCGTCCGAACCAATTTGGATCGGCGTGGACGCATCGCGCGCCCGATGCGTGTTTCTTGTCGCTTCGCTAGCGCCAGCAAGTGCCTCGATCGGCTGAGGAGTATCACTGACGTAATGGACTTCGAGCCGTTCAAGCAATGGCGCGTTGCTGTAGGACAACCGGACAAATAGATCATCCCCCGTGTTCTCTACAACCTGCGGTTGCATCGATGGCGTATTCCATACATCGAACCGCGCGACCTGAAATACCTGCGATCCCGTTCTCACCACACCGCTGCCGCGGATGCACATATCGACGCGACTCGAGTTTCGCAGCGTCGATTCGCTCTTCTCGCCGGGCTTGAGCACAATAATCTGAACGTCGATGCCAGGGGCGAAGGCCGGAACCGGTCCCGTATTCATGGGGTGGTTGACTGCTGCGGCACGTAAGCCGTTCGCTGGTCTAGACAGGCTTGCTAGACGATCTATTTCTGCCTCAATGACTGCTTTGCGCAGCACGACGGTTGGCCAGAAAGCTTGCGTTCGTGCCGGCGCACCGCTCAAGTCAACCAAGGTGATATCGCTGTTCATCTGTGTCTCCTTTTATCGTTCTGTCGCCTTTTCGCGCTTCGCTCAACTAGCCCAGCGAATGGAGGCCTTGCCGTTCACGCACAAGCGCGTACCGCTTCCACTTTCCAAGGCGCGCTCGTATGCCAAGGTGGCGACGGTGAGGTCGGAGATGCCCATGCCCATGGACTTGAAAAGCGTAAGGTCACAATCACCCGGCACAGCTTTGCGCTCGGCAATTACGCTGCCGAGTGCGTGAACTGGCTGCCAGTCGCCTCCACCAGGCCCGTTCTCAAAGTAATCGATAAGTTCTCGGGACGCCTTGCGCGCATTCGCTATGTCATCCACGGCGATGAAGCCGACGCGCGCAAACACGTTCTGATCGACCTCAGCATTTCCTGGAAGAATTGCTCCGACGGCATTCAGGTGCGCACCGCGCGACAACATTCCCGACGTCAAGAACGGGGCATTGGCTCGCGTAACCGTCGTAACGATCGATGCGCCATCGGTTGCTTCCTCCAGCGTTGCGGCCTCCACAACATCGAAACCGAATTGCCCAGCTACGGTCGCGCAAAAGGCGCGCCGCCTTTCAGGGGTCGGACTCCAGATTCTGATGCGCTCCAAAGGGCGCACCAGATGAACGGCGGCGACCTGTGCGAGCGCTTGCCTGCCGGTACCGATCATCGCCATGTCGTTGGCGTCCTTGCGCGCAAGCCATTGCGTGCCGAGACCAGTGATTGCCGACGTGCGCAGTTGGCCCAGGCAGTTGGCCTCCATCACTGCCAAGAGACGGCCCTCATTGGAGTCAAAGAGAACAAACACGGCCTTAGCACCCTTGGGCGTATTGATCCAGTTCTTGTATCCACAGTATCCGGCCTTGACCATTGCGGATCCAAGCGAGTGCATGGATGATGCAACACCGATGCTACCGAGTGCTTTCGCAACATTGAACGCTTCGCCCAGTCCCAATTGCCGCACGCCATCCTCCAGCGCCCCCACCGTATCTTTCAGACTAACAAGCGAGGTAATTTCTTGCTCGCTGAGCCAGATGGCTGCCTCGTTCATCACTGCTCCTTTTTCAATCCTGCCAATCATTCTTGACCCTGTTGCGGAGTGATCCGACTCCGCTCACAGCGACCTCAAACACATCGCCATTGCGAAGGAAACGGGGTGGCTTCTGCGACATACCCACACCCGCCGGCGTGCCAGTCGCAATCACATCCCCCGGACGAAGCTCCGTGAATGTCGATAGATAAGCAATCAACTTGGCCACTGGAAAGATCATGTTTGCCCCGCTGTCACGCTGGACAGTCTTGCCATTGAGTCGACCAATCACAGTCATCTCCTCGGGCGCGGGTGCCTCGTCTCGTGTCACCAACCAAGGACCGAAGGCGCCTGAGGCGACGAAGTTTTTCCCCGCAGTAGCCTGTGTCGAATGTCGTTGCCAATCGCGCACTGAGTTCTCGGCAATGCACGAATAACCCGCCACATAACCTAAAGCCTCCTCCTCTCGTACGCGGCGGGCCGAACGTCCTATAACTACGGCCAATTCGGCTTCATAGTCGAACTGTTCGGACTCGGCCGGAAGCAAGACAGGTTCGCCATGTCCGACGAAGGAAGAACTAAAGCGCACAAACAACGATGGACGCTCCGGCACTGGCAGATTCGCTTCCTTAGCGTGCAGCGGATAGTTCAAGCCAACACACAGAATTTTCTGCGGATCTGTGATGGGCGGGAGCAGCATGACGTCAGATAGGGCGACACCTTCTGTGGCCTCCTTCGCAATCAAGCGAAGCGCGATGCCGTCAATACCTTCAGTTTCCAACGCTTCACGAAGCGTCCTTGCAACCGGCGTTGCCAGATCGATAATCAACCCGCCCACCACCGCGCCGAACGAGATGCAAGGCGCTTGCTCACCGGGAACGAGATAACTGACCAGTCTCACTATTCTCTCCTTGAGCCTGATATCAGAACTTCCAAATATCGAGACTCGAAATGAGGTTTGGTGGAGCCCAAGCGGACGGACACTGCCGAGGCAGCAGCATCCGTTTCGTCACGCGCTCAACTTTGGAATTCGAGGTTGACGAGGATGCGCTCTCCCATCTTCCGGACCGCATAAGCACGCAGGTCGGACGTTAGCGGGGCACACATCGCCTTTCCATTTCGGACATCGAATCGTCCCTGATGCAATGGACATTCGATTTCGTGACCTTCTAGAAACCCGTCGCATAGTCGAGCGCTGCCGTGAGTGCAGAGATTATCTGTTGCATACACCTGGCCCTCGATGCGATAAAGCGCGATTTCCTTGCCGTCGACAACGGCCGGCAGCGGCATCTCCTCCGAAATTTCCTCAGCCGCGCACACGTCCAGCCAGCGCTCCTCGTTCATGGAATAGTCTCCTTACATTTTTGGCCTTACCCGCAGCGGGATTTGACCTTGTCTTTGATTGCATTGTGGTAGGAAACCATCGAGGAGGCTACGGCGCTGAGCGGAACAATATCTGTTCCAGAAAGGAGGGGATCAACGCTGTCACGAGAAGGGGCTGTGGTCGCTCAATATCGCCGCGGCGTGCGTGTATCTCCTTTGCCTCGCCAAAGTACGATTGGTGATTGCTGATCTCACAAAGGTGTGAGCAGTCAAACAAGCGCTACGTCGCTCTGTAGTAAGCACGTTGGTAGTTACGTCGAGCTACCGCAATCCGGTGAAGCATTCGCGCAGGAACTCCACGGCAGCCCCCAATTTCGGAGACGTCGTGCTGCGTTGGAGCAGTACGGCATATACGGCTCGATTCGTGGGAACATACTCCGCCAGGATTTCGCAGAGGGTCCCAGCCTCCAGGTCTGGCTCGACCAGCCAGCGCGGTGCCATCATGATGCCGGTGCCAGCGAGGCAAAGCATCCGCACAGTCTGGCCACTGTCAGTAGCGAAGTTCCCTTTGACGTGTACGCTCCCAATGTCGCCGTCCCGCCGAACCTGCCATCGCGTGCTGAACGTGTAACCGCGTGTGATCAGGCAGTTGTGGTCCATCAAATCTTCCGGGACGGAGGGTGTCCCGTATGCGTCAAGGTATCCCGGCGCCGCACAGAACACCCGACTGTATGGGGCAAGCTTGATTGCCTTTAGGCCTGGATCCAGCTCATCCGCAATTCGCACGGCCACATCGATACCAGCCTTGTACAGATCGAGCTTCTCCATGGAGAAGTTGAAGTCTAGCGATAGATGTGGGTTCTGCCGCATGAAGTTCGCCAAGCGCGGCGCAATAATGGCTTGCCCCAACATGAGCGGAGCAGTCAAGCGCAAATGTCCAGTCGCCTCATCCTGCATGCAGGACATTTCCTCAGCCGCTCGGTCGAGCTCGTGGAGCGCGCGCATCGCGTGATCGTAGAGCAACTGGCCAACTTCAGTCACAACAAGTCGGCGGGTGTTGCGATTCAGCAGACGCTGACCGACTCGACTTTCAAGCGCGGCGACGCGCTTGCTAACCATGGCCGGGTTCGCGCCCATGCGCCGGGCCACTTCAGAGAAGTTTCCAATCTCGACAGTCCGGACGAATATGCGCAGGGTGGTGAGATCTTCGAACCCTCCCCCAACATGCGCGTGATCCTCCATAAACTCGGTCATTACCCTGCTCATCACTTCTCCCCGGAGCACCATGCTCATCAGTGCGCCTCAGGTGGCAGCACAGATTCTCGGGCCAGCGAGACTTCGCCACGGTTTGGCTGCTACAGCCGCCATGGGACAAAGAGACGCCCGCGCCCTTACAGAGACATTCTCAGCGAGCATTCAACGCATGAAAAGCTAGGACTTTCATGGTGGCGTAGCGTTGCCGCAGTGCGAGAAATTGCGAGGAGAGATCCGGAGCGTAGTCAATACACATTTAGCGGAAGTGCGATCTGCTCAGCGACCGGATCGTCCGCTTTGAACCGTCGCGCGAGTGACTCAGCACTGCGCGTGAGAAGCGTTGTATCAACGCCAACTGCAGTGAACGTTGTTCCCAGCTCGAGATAGCGCCGCGCAAGGGCTTCATCACCGATCAAGATGCCGGCAGCCTTACCGGCGCGGCAGATACGTTCAATGGCCTTCTCTATCGAAAATTGGACGTCAGGATGGCCCGGATTTCCTAAGTGGCCCATGTCAGCGGCAAGATCCGATGGGCCAACGAAGACCCCGTCGACGCCATCTACCGCGAGTATGGCTTCAAGATTCTCCAACGCCACGCGAGTTTCCACTTGCACAAGCACGCAAAGCTGGTCGTCGGCCCGGGCGAGGTAGTTAGTGGAACGACTCCATTGCGAAGCACGTGCCAATGCCGCGCCAACGCCGCGGATGCCACGTGGCGGATAGCGGGTGGCCGCGACGGCGGCCGCAGCCTGCGGGGCGTCTTGCACCATCGGTACAAGCAGGTTTCTTGCGCCGAGGTCAAGAAGCCGCTTGATCTCCACAGGGTCGTTCCACGCGCAACGTACAACCGGATGCACCGGATATGCGGCCAATGCCTGCAACTGCGCTAATATTGTTTCGAGTGTATTGGGCGCGTGTTCCCCGTCAATCAGCAACCAATCAAATCCTGCCCCGCCAAGCATCTCTGCCGTGTATGCATTCGGAATGCCGAGCCACAACCCTATCTGGGATTTGCGCTGCTCCAATGCTCGTTTGAACAGATTCTCAGTCATAGCACTCATCCAAAGTGACACGAAACCGGTCCTAGTGGACCATAGTCGGCTACCAGCGTATCGCCCTTCTTGGCGAAGACAGGCCGCGTAAACGATCCACTCAGAATCACCTGGTCCTTTTCCAGCGCGACATCGTACGTGGACAACTTGTTTGCCAACCAGACGATGCCATTCGCCGGATGATTCAGTACGCCAGCGGCTACTCCCGTTTCCTCGATAACGGAGTTCTGCGACAGAATCGCACTGACCCACCTTAAATCCACATTGTCAACGCGAACCGGCCGCCCGCCCATGACCACACCCGCATTCGCGGCATTGTCGGCGATCGTGTCGAAAACCTTGCGCGTGCCCCTCGTCTCCGGATCCACCATATGAGAGCGAGAATCGATGATCTCCAGCGCTGGGGTCACGTAGCGCACTGCGTCAAGGACATCGAATAGCGTGACGTTTGGCCCTTCAAGCCTGCGCCCCATGATAAAGGCGAGCTCGACCTCGACGCGCGGTGCGATGAAACGGTCCGTCGGGACCGTCGCGCCATCCTGGAAGAACATGTCATCAAGTAAAGCCCCAAAATCGGGCTCGTTGATTCCGACAGCCATCTGCATGGCGCGCGAAGTCAGTCCAATCTTGTGGCCGCGCAACGGATTACCGTCATTGATTTTTCTAGTCACCCACGCACGCTGTATCGAGTATGCGTCGGCGATGGTGATCTGCGGGTACCGCACAGAGATCTGCCTGATCGGTGTGCGCGTCTTCTCTGCATCAAAGAACTCAGCTGCGATGGACTCGATGATCAAAGGAGCTAGCATGTCGGTTTTCCGCGGTAGAGTGACGCTATCTGTGTTCACGCGCCAAGCATGATCAAATTGCTTTTCTTGCAACGGATACGCCACTGGCCGTCTTCCATGAGAAGATCATCCGTACAGTCGCGCACCCCTAGGAGTTTTGGCGCACTCACGCGCCCATCAGGTCCGCGCATCGATTCGTAGGCGGTCATGTAGTAGCGCAGGCGTGCTGTTACTTCCGTCTCATGCTCGATCCATAGGTTTGTCACCAGGTGTGCCGTGTTCCTTGTCGAATCACGCTGCCGCAAGGCCTCAAGTACTGCGACGGGCCCGACAAGCTCTACCCCTTGGCGATGCCAGATACCCTCTCTCGCCATTAGCCGTGCAGTGGATTCGTGGTCGCGGCTGTCCAGTCCCGCGAAAAATTGGTACGCCACCGCCGACAAATTATCGATCTCATGGAAACGCATTGGGTTAGCCTCCCTTCAAACCGCGACTTCTGCCGTCGCCATCATCCCGTTATGGTGCTCTGGTGGTGAAACTATGCCGGCACTGCCCCGAGCGGTACCGTGGCATCGGCCAACCGCCCGGCATCCACGCGAACGCCTTCAGCCATAAACTTGCGAAGTTGCCTGAACTCGCGCGGCGCGTTTGCGCACACCACCGAGACCACTCGCCCGTCGTCGGCCAACTCAACGGTAACTAGCTTGCCCGATTCGGCACCACGCGTGATGAGCGACCGACCTGGTTCGCACTTGCCGGCGATCTGCACCAACACGTCATACTGATGAGACCAGAAAAGCGGGATCGGCTGGTAATGGATGCGCTGGCCGAGCACCGCACGCGCCGCCGCAATCCCCTGGTCCTGGGCGTTCTGCCAGGATTCCAGGCGTAGCTGCGCGTCCCCGTTCGCGCGCATCACCGTAACGTCCCCCGCCGCATAGATTTTCGCGTCGGACGTGCGGCACTGCTGATCCACGAGAATCCCGCGATCGCACGATAGGCCAGCTTCTCGGGCAAGCCCGTCGTTATGAACAAGACCAATGCCAACAACGACGGCGTCGAACTCCTGCACCGCCCCGTCCGTGTATACAGCACGGCACCCACCCGACGGCTGCCGATCAAGCGCACGGATACTTTGGCCCAAACGAACATCGACGTCATTAGAACGGTGTAACCGCGCCAGGTACGCGGAGAGCATCCGCGACTCGGTACGCGCACAGAGCAACGGTGCCGCTTCCACCAATGTCACACTGCAGCCGGCGCCGCGCGCGGCTGCAGCCGCCTCCAGGCCGATCCAGCCACCCCCAATAACTAACAGCCGCACACCATCTTCCAGGTCCATGCGCAATCGCTCCGCATCTTTGATGGTGCGCAGCGTGTGGACGAAGCTCGCATCAATGCCGGGTATGGTGGGAAGTCGTGCGGCCCCTCCGGTGCACAGAATGAGTTTGTCGTACCCGATGGCTTCGCCGGCGGAAAGCACCACGAACTGACCTGACGGGTCGATACGCGTGCACGGACTCGATCGTATCCATTCGATACCAAGCTCCGCTAATTCCGCTGGGCTTATCAAGTACTGCATGACTGGGGGTGTTCGCTGCAGTTGCTCTTTGCTTAGGGGTGGCCGCTCATAAGGGGGAGCGTCTTCTGCCCCAATCAAGACGAGCCGACCTTTGAATCCCTCCGAGCGTAGCGTACGCACCGCCCATGCACCTGCCTGTCCGGCGCCAACGACAACTACGGTTTCAAGGCTCATACGAACAGACCTTCCTTTGGAACACGGCTACGATGTAACTTGCCCAGCCCCGGATAGCAGGGCGATTGCGCTCCGGGCCCTTTCAGGAAGTGTGGCCAACCGGGAAAGGCCCCACAAGCTTGCGGCGGGAAAAGGATTTGTTCCATCCCGGATCAAGAACCGTACACTGAGATATCGTCTCAACGCCTGCATGTGCAGCGCCAGTAACTCCTCACCACATTACCTCGCACAATGTTGCCAACCGAATGGCTAGCGGGTGTTGGGGAATCGAAGCGAGTTGCACGGCAGGACGCTCGCATATCTGCCTGTCTGAAGCCCGCGAGCATTGCCAGGCCACTCATCCACGTCTGATCCAGTGTGCTTACGTCGGTGAGCGCGCCCTGCGGCCCAGGAGACTTCGTCGGTCTAGTCGTCAAGCGAAAAGCCCGAATCCTTTACTACGCCACTCCATCGCTGCAGGTCCGAGCGCAGAACTAACGAAAGATGTTCACCGCTTCCGTATGAAACACTAATGCCAAAGTTCGCGAAGCCGCTTACGATAGCGTTAATCTGAAGCACCTTGGAGAGCGCCGAGTCCAACGCCACCACTCGTGCTCGATCCGTGGATCGGGGTGCAAACACCCCGATCCAACTCTCCGCCACAACACTCGGAAATCCTGACTCGCGGAACGTTTGAACAGCGGGAAGAAAGGCCGAACGACTGCCGCCCGTCGTTGCCAGAGCGCGAAGCTTGCCGCTTGGCAAATGAGAAAGGATTTCCCCGATTGGATTGATGCTCGCAGGAACCTGACCACCGAGTAGATCCTGGATGGCCTGCGCGCCCCCCTTGTACGACACATGTGTCAACTGCAGCCCGGCTGCCCGGGAGAGCATCGTCCCCACAAAGTGCCCCGTGGATCCGGGTGCGGGCGAACCATAGAGTGCGTGGCTGGGATTTGCGCGACACCATTGGACAAATTTCGCTACGGTCGCGATATGCGAAGGAACGCCCGGCCCGACACATAGCGCAAATTCCGATCTACCCACCATCGAGACGGGCACGAAGTCCTGGACTGGGTCGTATGCAATCTTCCGATACAGGGACGGAAAGATAGTAAGTGGAAAGTCCGGAGTGACGATAACCGTAGAGCCGTCCCTATCGGCACGGCGCGCTGCCTCCAGCGCGATACGCCCGCTCGCACCCGGCCGATTCTCAACGATGGCCGTTTCAACATGACTTTCGCCGAGATGCTGCGCGATCAGTCTCGCAATGACGTCGGTGGCGCCTCCGGGCGGATAACCAACAAGCATTCGAAGCGGCTTAGCACTCGCGTGGACCATCGGGGGCACCGCTCCCCCGGCGAGGAAGGTTGTGACATACCGAAGAAAGCGTCGACGCGGCATGATGACAGGCATTACATAACCCCCGATAACTGGACAGCACCACTCAAGCGACCCCGTGGCGCGAGGGCGGGTGCAAGTAGTGCGCCGACCAGACGCCGCATCGCAGCGCCTAGCGATCGACGACACTTAGAAGATTTGCTTGATACCGATCATGGCCCCAATCTGGTTGGCGCCGGGCGGCGGGTTGGTGCCTGCTTGACCACCATTGACGGACAACGCGAGACTGCCGAGGTTGTCGATAAAGCCCGCTGTCGCGTAGACGGAGGTCCGCTTTGAGAATGCGTAGGTGCCTCGCCCCACAAATAGCCACGCCTTGTTCGGGCTGTTGTGATAGCGGAGATGAAAGGCTTCTGCATCCACGCTGATCGCTGGGGTGATCGCATAAGATACCCCCGCATAGTAGAGGTCGCTACGCGGTGTGGTGCTGGCCCGGTTATCGCGGCGAAGCCATCCACCTCCAACCTTAGCGTCTCCGATCAAGAAGTATCCGTTTAGCGACAATCTGTCATCTTTGAGCGCGCTGCTCGTGAGTCCACCGAATGCCCCAGGACCACCGCGTAGCGAGTCATATGCAGCCGCGACGCTCCAACGCGCAGCATCGTACTTCAGCAACGCGGACCATTCGCGACATGCACGCTTGTCCGCCGGGTTTTCTCCAGCGCAGTTGGTGCCAGCGGGGCTGGGACCCGCATTCACGGTGTCACGTCCAAAGCTGTAGGTTGCCCCGACAGTCACCCCGCCAAAGGTCCCCTTGTAAGAGACCGCGTTATCCGTTCGTGCGTTCGGAACGTAGGTGTCCAACGAGCCGGATCCGAAGATGTTTGGCCCTAGCATATCGGGCTCAGCCATTGCCCAGAACAGCATTGTGTACTGGCGGCCCAAGGCGACCTGCCCCCAGCCCCCGGACAGTCCCACAAGGGCCTGGCGACCGAACAACCTGCCGCCCTGGTTTGCCACACCACTGTCAGGTGAAAATCCGGACTCAAGCCAGAAGATTGCTTTGTTGCCCCCGCCGATGTCCTCACTTCCTCGCATCCCCCAGCGCGAAGGTACAGTGCCTGTCAGGTTTGGCATGAACACCTCAGTGTTTCGTGCCGAACCGACACCGTTGACAAAGGCGACACCGGTGTCAACAACGCCATACAACGTAACGTTTTGCGCTACGGCCAGCGCTGGACCGAAGGCAGCGATCGCAGCAATCATGGTACGGAATTTCATCTTCTCCTCCTTCTAGTCGCCACCCAATGGCTGTAGCGCAAGCGACGGGCGAGTTCCCCCAATACCCCCGCTTATGGAGGTACGAACCCGGGACGTTCGTGGACCGCCTACTTGCCGAAAAGCTCCACTTGGCTACTACTGCTCAAGCGGACACTGTTTCGCGTACGCGTCACTGTGATTCACGAGGACATCGCGCGCGATGGTCGAGAACTTTGATTTGCCGTCAGCGCCAGCGACTACTCGGTAGACGTGATAGTTCTGCACCGGATAGTTGTTGGTATTGAATCTGAACGGCCCACGTACAGATTCAAATTTCGCCTCGCGGATCGCTTTGGTCAGTGCCTTCTTGTTGCTGGTTTCTCCTTTCACTGAGGAGATGGCCGCAGCGAGTAGTTGCGCGGCATCGTAGCTGAAAGCCGCATATGAGGAAGGTGTACGGCCAAACCGCTTCTCAAAAGCCTCCACGAAGCGACGCGACGCGGGAACGCTCGAGTCCGGTGTCCAGGCCTCGGCGACGACAGAGCCGACAGCAGCCTCCCCCATAGCGGCCATGGTCGTCCCCTCCACGGTTTGCACCGAATAGAGTGGAAGCTTCTGTTGGAAGCCTGCCTGCTTATATTGCCGTAGGAACGTTACGCCCTGCCCTCCCGGATAGAATGCAAAGAGTGCATTCGGCTGGCTAGCCTGCAGTTGGACCAATTCCGAGGAAAAGTCCAATTGATTCAGAGGTGTATAGATTTCTTCAACAAGCTGGCCGCGATAGAAGCGCTTGAAGCCGGCAACTTTGTCTTTCGCACCCAAAAAGTTCGGTGCCGCTACGGCAACTTTCGCAATCTTTTGGTCGGACAGAAACTTCCCCATCGCTTCCGCTGGAGCATCGCTTTGCCATGAGGTAATGAACAGGTTCTTCTTGCACTGGCTGCCTGCGGTTGTGGACGGTCCAGCGACACTGCCCAGAAAAGGCACGTCAGTAGCGGAGATCTTTCCAAGAAGTGCCACAACGACATTGGCGAAGGTCAAACCTGTGACAACGTCGACTTTCTCCTTGTCCAACAGACGCGAAGTCGCGGCAAGGGCAACATCGGCTCGGGCTTGATCGTCCTCTTTGTAGAGCTTGACGACCTGGCCGCCAAGCTTGCCTCCTCCTTGCTCTACGGCAAGCGCGAAGGCGTCATATTGGTCGCGGCCGATATCGGCCGATGGGCCAGATAGCGTACCGAGGAACCCGACTTTCATCTCGGCATTCGCCACGATGGGCGCAAGCAGGCCAATGCCCGCGACAAGCGCGATTACGTTCTTCTTCATGTCTCCTCCATTGAGGTGGTAGCCCGACACCCACTCTGATTGGCAGGTTCAAATCTGTCGGATGGATGCGGTGCGCTATTGCAACGTGGTATAGAGTTCCCCGAGTCCGTCAATCCAGACGCGCACCTGGTCGCCACGCTTCAAGAACGTGCCGGACTCCATGCCAACCCCTGCAGGCGTGCCGGTCAGGATGACGTCGCCCGGATACAGTGTTAGACGCTCGCTCAGATAGGCGACTTGCTCTGCGACGGAGTACAAGTGGTTGGACGTATTTGAGTCCTGCTTCAACTCATCATTCACCCAGAGTTTGATATCGAGTACCTCAGGCGACGGCACGAAGTCTGCCGGCGTGAAGTAAGGGCCCATCGGGCACGATCCTTCAAAACATTTATGGCCGATCCAGTCAAATCGGAACGGCGACGTCACATCCACTTTGTCCCGGCGCAGGTTGTCCCGTGCCGATAAATCGTTTGCAACGGTATAGCCGGCAATATGGGATAGGGCGTCCGCCTCCGATACACAGCGACATTCCGTGCCAATCACCACGGCCAACTCGGCCTCCCAATCCAGGCACTGCGTATGTGCGGGATATGGCAACGCCTGTTGATGCGCCGCAAGGGTTCCGCGCCCGGCCTTGATGAAATGCCAGGGCGGAATTCCCTCCTTCTTCGGATCAGCGGCGAGTTCCATATCGAAGGCTTTCGCCATGGCGATCACGTGGTCACGGTAGTTTGCCCCGGCTCCGTAGATGACACCAGGACGGGACAGCGGTGGCAGAAATGCAATGGCCGCTTCGTCCAGCTCCGAAGGGGTACCAGCCTTTGCAGCCGCCAGTCGCTCAAGAATTTCCCTGGATTTGTCCCAATCCTGGAGCAACGCATCAATCGTTCCCGATCCGAGATCGAAATGCCCGTCACCGACACGCATGCCCAGATGTGTATCGCCGTTGTGGCCGGAGAAGTTGAAGAGTTGATATTTCATTCCACGTCCTAGAATACCTTGACGGATTTATCGGAGAAATTGACGTTGATGGAGATGCTTCCCTCCATGACCATCCATTCCCGCAACTCGAATGTGAATACGCCATCGATGATGAAGGGATCCGAATTCATGATCGTCCGGGCTTCCTCCTCGGTGCCAGCACGGATCAACGTCATGCCACCGAGTTCGCCAGGGGCAGCGCCACCCAGGAACGGCCCAGACATGAATAGCTCTCCGCGCCTTTCAGCATCGATTGCCCACTGCAGATGACTGGCGAGAATCTCACCGCCTTTTTCTGCGTCGACGGGGCTACGGATGGCTACAAACAAACGCTTGCGCAGCATCTTCGCCATCATCTGACTGGCATTGAGACCGGTATCCATCATGGTTGCCTCACCGTTCCTCGAAATTCACTACGAAATCCGGGGGCGGAGGCGTGGTCGCCCAGACGGCTGTCAACTGCTCCGGTGACGCATCGAGCGGCACCCAGTTGGAATCATCTTCGGGAATGATGTCGATATCCCAGAAGTACTCACAGAGGCTGTTCCATGGATCACGAATGTAGTGAAAGTAGTTCGATCCAGCGACATGACGACCCATGCCGAAGGCAGACCGATAGCCACGATCCACCAGGTTGGCCGCGCCCACTGCGATTTCGTCCAGGCTTCCAACTTCGAAACTCAGATGATGCAGGCCGGGATGTGAGCTCTTGGCAAAGGCGACCATATGGTGGTCGCCCCCAGCTGCGCTGCGCAGGAATGCGAGGATATCTCCTGCGCGGTCGGAAACCTTCATGCCAAGGACATCGGTGTAGAACGCAACTTGCCGGTTGACGTCGGGAGAAAACTTGATCAGATGGCCGAGCCGCAACGGGGCGGCTCGCATGCCCTGGGACTCCGGTGTGCACGCCCGCTTACCGATGCGGCGATAGTCTCCTGGCGTATTGATCGCTTGCGCGGTGACGATGCGACTGGGTTGACTTTGAGCTTCGGCAATATGGAGCCATCCTCCATCGGGATCCTGAAACCAGACCCCTCCAGGCTCAAGTCCGAACGGGCCGTCTGAGATTTGGACGCCGTGTTGTTCAAGGCGCCTCTTCCAACGATCGAGCTCGCCCTCGCCAACGCCAAACGACACGTAGGAGAGTTTTTTCTGGGGGCCTGCAATCAGCCTGACCTGATCCTGGTTTCGCCCGTCGCAGCGGAACACCAGATCATTGCCAACCACGTGGGAAGCGAGACCGAAAGTTTCATAGAACGCACGCCCGACCTCCAACTCCGGAACCGTAAGACCGACGTGCTGCAACGAGCGGATCATCGTGCCTCCTTAGCGAATGGGAGAAAATGGTGCCGGGGTGAGTAGTTCGCTTCTCTGAGCAACGACCAGAGGTCCGGCTTTTGCAAGGAATGCATGCCATTCTTTGCTTTCGGCAAGCGTAGCGCGCCGGCTCATCCGATCCTCGAACGAGGTAAAGCCCCATAATTGGACGATCTGGTTCAGTTCACCGGTCTCGGTACTAAAGTAACCAATCAGATTGCCCAAGGCTTTGGCCTGGATAGCAAGGCCTTCGGCTTCATAAACGGACAAGAACTCTCTCAGTTTGCCTGGCTTCAGGGAATAGACGCGTTGCTCAATGATCATGATGATTGCTTCGTTGAATTGCGGTGCCCGAGCGTGGCAGTGTCATCCTCAAGCAGTTTGATGACAGCGGCGATATCCTCGTCCGCCATGCCCGATGCCAAGGCCCGTTTGTAGTACGGGGCAGCGGTGTCGAACAGCGGGGTCGCGCAGTCCAGTTGTTCTGCGAGCGACTCCGCAAAGTCGATGTATTTCTCGATTGTCTGAAACGCTCCCATCGCAGGCCTGAATTGGCGAGTTGCCATGAGCGGAGCACGAACGTTGAACATTGCGGAAGCCCCTGCGCCGTGCCGGATAACTTCGGCGACACGTTGCAGATCAAACCCAGCCTTTGCCGCCAAGTTCATAGCTTCGGCCGCAGCAAGCGTATGGACCGCCACCAAGTGGTTGGCAATCAGCTTCATGTTGACAGCATCACCTAATTCGCCAATACGAAACTGCGTGGGTGAGATGGCGTCCAGAATCGGCTGGCCGCGCTCGCACAGTTCCTCCGATCCTCCAAGTAGCAAGGCGCATTTCCGATCTGCCACCATCGGAGGCGAGCCGCTGACCTCGCATTCAAGGACTCTTGCCCCTTTCGCTTCAATTTTCCGCGCCTGCTCGACCTTGAAGGCCTTACGAAACGTGCCGAGATCAATCACAAGGTGATGTGAGCCAAGTGCCGCAAGCAGTCCCCGCGGGCCCTCCAGAACCTCCAGGTACGCACTCTCACCCGGCAGGCAAAGCAAGACGACATCGGCTTCGCTGGCGACCTGCTCGGGGGTTTCCAGTGCAATCCCACCACGCGCAACAAAGGCCTCGCGATCCGTCCTACGGAAGCCCACCACGCGCAGGCCAGCTTGCATCAGATTGGAAGCAATCGGCAGGCCGAGTTGGCCAATACCGATCATTCCTACAGTCGGGTACGACATATGTCTCCTTATTTATGACTGCATTCTTGTCAATGGAGACGCTGAAAACCAGACGCCGACGATGAAAGAAATGTATAAACTGAATTTATACTTTCACAATGACGATTTTTCGGCCTATGAAGCGCGCTCCCAGGCGCCAGAAGGCCGTAGAATGGCGGGTCTACGCCACGATGGTTGCACAGATCTGGCCTCAATCGCTGGCGAACTAGGGAGAAACCCTTGAAAGACTTAAACCTGCTTTATGTATTTGAGGCCCTTTGGAGAGATCGATCCGTCACAATCGCCGCTGAAAATCTCGGGGTCACGCAGGCGGCCGTCAGTAGCGCCCTAAAGCGTCTGCGGACTGAATATGGGGACAAGCTCTTCATGCTCGTAGGCCGGCGGATGGAGCCGACACCGCTCGCGACTTCGATTGCCGGGGCACTACTGGACTCACTTTCGACGATCCGCAAAACTGCCGGCACCTTAACGCCGTTCGACCCAACTCATTCGCGCCGTCAGTTCACCATTCGGACGCGGGATGTAGGGGAAGTGCTGTTGCTACCCCAGATCCAAGACGAACTACTGAGAGCGGCACCGCAAAGCAGCATCCAAACCGTTTACGCGCCGATTGATGAAACGCTGTCCGCGCTGGCAACCGGGCGAATCGATTTGGCTGTTGGATATCTGCCAACATTGGAGCGCGACATATACAAGCGCGCACTCTTCCAGCAGCAGTATGTTTGCGTCATGCGCGCAGGACATCCGCTCACGGCCAGAACCGACATTACCCTCGACGAGTTCCTTGCCCAGGACCACCTCTTGGTTACGTTTTCGGGCAGCGGCCACATCCTTCTTGAACGCGCTCTCGTCGATGCAGGCGCAAAGTCGCGCATTAAGGTACGCATGCCGCAGTACCTTGCAGCGCCACATGCAATCCTGGGTTCAGATCTGATTTGGACGGCCCCACAAGCCTTGGCGAATGTGCTCGCCCGTTACTACCCGCTGGCCATTCGTCCTCTGCCGCTCACCCTCGAACCATTTGAGGTCGCACTGTATTGGCACCAGCGCTTTCACAAAGATCCCGCCAATGTGTGGTTTCGTAGCCTGGTCATCGAGGCGATCCACCGGACACCCTGGCCAGAAGGGCCAGCGGGACAAACCGGCTTTACCAAGGTGGAGCCAGCCCCCGGTGTTGTCTACTCCGAGAACAATTGAAAGATCCGACTGCGAAGCCACTGACTGGCCGGGTCGCGATGAAATCGAGAATGCCAGAAGAGGTTGATTTGAATCTCCGGAAGATCGACGGGGTGCCTGATATATTTCAGGCCAAAAAATTCAGCGCTGCGCTGCGCAAATTTCTCGGTGACGGTAGCCACCAGATCAGTGCTTTGCACGATGTCGGCCACCGCGACAAAGTGCGGCACCTGTAATCGAATATTGCGCTGAATTCCCCGCTTCGCAAGGATCTCGTCCACCTTGGCGTGCCCGGTCCCGGAAGCGGTGACCACAACATGATCCGCCTGCTCAAAATCCTTGAGCCGCACTACGCGTTTGTCTAGCGGGTGTCCGGGTCGAAACATGCACACGTAGCGCTGGCGAAACAAGCGGCGTTGAAAGAACTCGGACGTCAGTTCTGGCAGATGGCCCACTGCCAGATCAATCTTTCCCTGGCTCATTTCATCCGCGAGATTTGTGATGCTGTTGCGACTTGTCCCGATCGAGACCCGCGGGGCTTCCTCCCGAATTGCACTCATCAAGCGCGGGATGAAATAGACCTCACCAATGTCGGTCATTGCCAGTTGAAAGAAGCGATCGCTTGTCGCTGGATCAAACGTCGTCCTTCGATTCAATGCCGACTGAACGGTATCCAGTGCATAGGCAATCGGTTCAGCAAGCTCCTGCGCGAAAGGTGTGGGAAGCATGCCTTTGTTGCTGCGCACGAAGAGCTCGTCTTCAAAGGTCTTACGAAGCCTTGATAGCGCATTGCTGACGGCCGGTTGGCTGACGCTGAGGGCTTTGGCTGCCCCCGACACCGTACCTAATCGAAGAAGGTGCTCGAACACAACAAGCAGATTCAAGTCGACATCTTGCAACTCCATTGCAGGCTCCTCATCACCGGAAAAATTCGGCCATCGCAGCCACTATAAGATCTGTGAATAGATCATATAACTGACATTCTATTGGTTTATGAACGTGGATGCACCATGATTTCTCCATACATCAATAGATACACGGAGACGACATGGAAGTACTTGTCCAGCCTATTGGACAGCGCCTCGACGTTCGGCACGGCGAGAATTTGCTCAGCGCACTTCAGTCTCATCAGGTCCCTATTTCCTACAGCTGCATGTCCGGCCGCTGTGGCACTTGTCGCTGCAAAGTTCTGGAAGGCGATATTCATGAGAACGGTGGCTACGAATTTCACAACGTCGACCACCGAACAGACAGACACGTCCTGGCTTGCCAATCAGTCGTTACCGGCAACTGCGTGATCGAGATTCCTGAGCCCGATGAAGTGGTCGTACACACTGCCCGGATCATCAAGGCCACCGTCACGGCAGTCGATGACCTGACGCACGACATCAAACTAGTGCGATTGCTGCCCGCAAAGCCGCTTACTTTCTCGCCAGGCCAGTATGCGACTCTGCAGTTCACGCCCGACCATATCCGCCCCTACTCCATGGCAGGCCTTGCGGCGGACACGGAGTTGGAGTTCCACGTCCGCCTGGTACCGAACGGGCGGGTCACGAGCTACATTCAAGAAACGCTTAAGGTCGGTGACAGCGTTCGCGTCAGTGGGCCGCTAGGTACTTCGTATCTGCGCACCCGGAACAGCGACCCCATCCTCTGCATCGCTGGTGGCACCGGCCTTGCCCCCGTCATCTCGATTGTGCGCGGCGCGATGGAAGCGGGCATGACGAACCCCATTCGACTGTACTTCGGCATTCGCTCTTCTCGCGACGCATATCGGCTGGACACGCTGCGCGAGCTTGTGCGACTGCATCCGAACCTACAGGTCGAAGTTATCGCGACTTTCGCTGAGAGCAGTTACGACCTCCGTACGGGCCTGGTAACCGAAGCGGTGCAGCAAGATTTTACTGACCTGCACGGGTGGCGAGCTTACCTTTGCGGCGCACCACCTATGGTGGAAGCGGCCACGCTGCTGCTAAAGCATAAGGGAGTCAAGCCAGAGCACATCTACGCCGATGCGTTCTACTCGTCTGGCACGTAATACGGAATAGAAGAACTTAACCACATACGGAAGGAGACAGTAATGTCCGCCACACAGGAAGAACGAAAGAAGTTCTATGACGCCATTCGAGCCAGCAACCTCACGCCGCTATGGGAGGTCCTGCATGGCTTGGTGCCGCCGCACCCCCAATCGCCAATGCAGCCCGCTCATTGGAGGTATGCAGAGGTACGCCAAGCTGTTCACCGTGCGGGAGAGCTGATCTCAGCCGAAGAAGCCGAGCGACGTGTGCTCATTCTTGAAAACCCGGCAGCCCCGGGCGCTTCACGAATTACGCAGACACTCTATGCCGGATTGCAACTGATTCTTCCCGGGGAGGTAGCGCCAGCCCATCGACATACGCAGTCGGCACTACGACTGGTACTTGAGGGAAGCGGCGCCTACACGGCCGTAGATGGTGAGCGAACTACGATGACGCGCGGCGACTTCATCATCACGCCGTCTCAAACGTGGCACGACCACGGGAATCTGGGCAGTGAACCAGTCGTCTGGCTGGACGGTCTTGATATTCCACTTGTCCAATTCCTCGACGCCGGATTTGCCGAAAAGGCCAATCAAGCCAGCCAGCCTTTGGGCCGTCCGGAAGGAGATTCGCTGGCGCGCTACGGCAACAATATGCTCCCCGTGGACTTTGAGCAAACGAGCAGCGAGCCCACGCGGGTCTTTGTCTATCCGTTCACTCGCACGGTCGACGCGTTGCGCGGCATTGCACGCACTGCTGCCAATCCTCATTTCGGGCACAAGCTACGTTATGTGAATCCGGCGACCGGTGCTTCGCCAATGCCAACAATCGGTGCATTTGCACAACTTCTTCCGGAAGGCTTTGAAACAAAATCCTACCGAAGCACGGATGCCACCGTGTTCGCTTGCCTGGAGGGAGAAGGCACAGCGCAAGTAGGAAACCACACCTTCCAGTTCTCCCCTAACGATGTGTTTGTTGTGCCGTCGTGGACTCAGTACTCAATCCACTCGCCGAAGGACACCATCCTCTTTAGCTACTCCGACAAGCCTGTTCAACAGGTACTCGGACTCTGGCGCGAAGAGCGCCTGTAAAGCTTCTTCTTTTTACTTACGGACAATCAACCATGCAATACGCTGTTACCCCTGCACCCTTCTATACCCTGCTGGTCAATGACACGGAAGAGATCTTCCCGGTGAATCGCGTGTTCTGTGTCGGCCGGAACTACGCCGCACATGCGCGTGAAATGGGTAAGGACCCGGATCGTGATCCGCCCTTCTTCTTCATGAAGCCCGCCTCGGCTGTGGTTCAGGCAGGTGAAAATGAAGTGTCAATCCCATACCCGGCCCAAACCTCGAACTTCCATCATGAGATTGAGCTAGTCGTTGCCATCGCTAAGGGTGGCGAGAACATTCCCGTTGAAGAGGCTCTCGCCCATGTCTACGGCTATGCCGTCGGACTTGACATGACACGCCGCGATCTGCAGTTGGAAGCGCGCGACAAAGGTCGCCCCTGGGAATTCGGCAAATCGTTCAGCCAGTCGGCGCCTATTGGCCCAATCACGCGTGCCAGCGACATTGGCCATATCGATTGCGCGGAAATCGCCCTCACCGTCAACGGCGCTACGCGCCAGATCTCCAACATCGACAAACTCATCTGGTCTGTTGCCGAGAGCATCGCCTATCTCTCCCGCTTTGACGCACTCGAACCCGGCGACATCATCATGACGGGCACCCCGGAAGGCGTAAATGCGGTGCAGCGTGGTGACCTGATGGCTGGGAGTGTCTCCGGCTTGACTCCGATTCACGTACGGGTCGAGCAGTAACGGCTTCCCCCTAGAGGAGACAAACATGACGACGAATTTGACTCAAGACGTCGGGAAAGTGTGGCCAGGTGACGATATTAGTCGCGTGCCGTTCCGCGTCTACACTGAACAGGATTTGTACCAGCGTGAGCTCGAGCGCTGTTTCTACGCGAAGCATTGGAACTACGTGGGTCTCGAAGCCGAGATTCCAAATCCGGGCGACTTCAAGCGTACCGCCATCGGTGAACGATCCGTCATCCTGGTCCGGGATCGGGATGGGGAGATTAACGTCGTAGAGAACGTGTGTGCGCACCGAGGCATGAAGTTCTGCCGCGAAAAATCCGGCAACCGTACGGACTTCCAGTGCCCCTACCATCAATGGAGCTACGACCTGAAGGGAAACCTTCAGGGTGTCCCGTTCCGACGCGGCGTCAAGCAAGATGGCAAAGTCAATGGAGGGATGCCTGCGGACTTCAAGACTGAAGAACATGGCTTGACCAAGTTGAAGGTAGCGTGCCGCGGAGGCGTTGTCTTTGCGTCGTTCGATCACGACGTGGAACCGCTCGAGGACTTCCTCGGACCAGAAATTCTCGGTTACTTCGATCGTCTGTTCAACGGCAGGAAGCTGAAGATCCTGGGCTACAACAAGCAACGGATCCCTGGCAACTGGAAACTCATGCAGGAGAACATCAAGGATCCTTATCATCCTGGTTTGCTGCATACCTGGTTTGTGACATTCGGTCTCTGGCGCGCGGACAACAAGTCAAAGTTGGTCATGGACCCTCAGTTCCGCCACGCTGCGATGGTCTCCACTCGCGGCCAGGGCGGCAAAGGTGAAGTGACATCGGGTGTATCCAGCTTCAAAGAGCAGATGGCACTGCACGATGACCGAATTCTGGACATCGTCCATGAACCCTGGTGGGGTGAGCCGACGGCGGTCATGATGACGGTCTTTCCTAGCGTCATCTTCCAACAGCAAGTCAACTCGGTCTCCACGCGGCATATCCAGCCCAACGGCCCAAATTCCTTTGATTTCGTCTGGACTCACTTCGCCTTTGACGATGACAGCGAAGAGATGACACGCCGCCGCCTGCGCCAGGCCAACCTGTTTGGCCCGGCGGGCTTCGTCTCCGCCGACGATGGCGAGGTAATCGAATGCTCCCAGGAAGGATTCGCACAGAAGCCATGGCACCGCGTTATCGCCGAACTGGGTGGAAAGACCGCCGAGAACACTGATCACATGGTCACCGAAACATTGATCCGCGGCATGTATTCGTATTGGCGCAAGGTGATGGAGATTTGACGTGGAATTCCCTGATTACTTCGAGTTGCTCTCCCTCTACGCAGACTATGCAAGTGCGGTAGATAGCGGAGATTGGGACCGCTGGCCCGAGTTCTTCGTTGACGACTGCGTCTACAGACTGCAGCCACGTGAAAACTATGACCGCGGCCTTCCCCTTGCCACACTTTCATTTGAAAGCAAGGGCATGCTCAAGGACCGTGTCTACGGAATTCGTGAAACGCTCTTTCACGACCCGTACTACCAGCGACATATTGTCGGCATTCCGGTGGTGCGCAGTTTCGACGGTGACTGCATCCACGTCGAAGCCAATTACGCCGTTCTGCGAACAAAACCAGATCAGTTGACGGATGTACTGAACACAGGCCGATACATCGATGTTGTCCGGCGGACTGCCAATGGCCTATTGTTTCAGTCGCGCATTTGCGTGTTTGACAGCGAGATGATTCCGAACTCGCTGATCTATCCGATTTGAGGTGAATGTGATGAGCGAAACCTGGGTTGAAGCCGCTTCTGTTGAAAGCGTACCCATTGACGATGTAGCGGCGTTTAATGTGGAGGGCAAAGACATAGCGCTATACAGCGTAGACGGTGAAATCTTTGCCACCGACAACATTTGTACGCACGGCCATGCGCGCCTGTGCGATGGATTCCTGGATGGGCACGAAATCGAATGTCCGTTGCATCAGGGAAAATTCGATGTTCGGAACGGCGCGGCGCTGTGCGCGCCATTGACTGAGAGCATCCGTAGCTACCCGGTACGCATAGAGGGCAACAAGGTGTACCTCGACCTCGGATGAGATATCCCGCCTCTTCTGTCCCAAAGTCGTAAAGCAAACTAGAAACGCCCCAGGAGGAGACAAAATGAAACGCGCCCCCAAAGCTGGCGCCATCGCAGCGTGCCTGTTGTGCTGCGCTGGCCCGGCTACCGCTGATATCCGGATCGGCATCTCTGCCCCACTATCCGGCGCGCAAGCAATCGTTGGACAAGACCAAGTGGATGGCTTCACTCTAGGAGTAGAAATGCTCGGCGGGAAGCTCGGCGGGCATAAGGCAATCCTCCTGAAGGAAGACGATCAGCTCAGGCCGGATCTTGGCGGACAAATTACTCAGAAGTTCATTGAGAAAGACAAGGTCGATGCACTGGTCGGCCTCGGTTTCTCCAACGTCCTCATGGCGAGTCTACGTCGCATCACCGACTCCGGCGTGCCGGCGCTGGCCACCAATGCGGGACCATCATCTGTTGCCGGGCAGCAATGTGCACCCAATTTCTTCTCACTCGCGTGGCAGAACGACGGCGCAGCCGAGGCAATGGGTAAATACGCACAGGACAAGGGGATCAAGCGCGTCTACCTGATGGCGCCCAACTATCAGGCGGGAAAAGACATGCTTGCTGGCTTCAAGCGTTTTTATAAAGGCCAGATTATCGACGAGGTATACACCCAGCTTAACCAGCCAGATTATTCCGCCGAACTGGCGGCATTGCAGTCTGCCCATCCCGACGGCGTCTTTGTGTTCTATCCGGGTGCATTGGGTGTCAACTTCATCAAGCAACTGAGTCAAGCCGGCATCCTGGGAAAAGTTCCCCTCTATTCCGTTTTCACGGTTGACGGCACGACCCTACCGGGCCTAGGCGCTATTGCCACAGGATCCGTGAGTGGCGCGATGTGGGACGCCTCTCTTCCCACCCCTGAAAACGTACGCTTTGTCAGCGCATTCACCAAACGCTACGGACGCGCGCCAAGTGAATATGCGGCAACGGCTTACGACGCAGCGAATCTGTTGGATGCGGCAGCGCGACACCTGAACGGATCGCTTCCCTCTGATCGCAAGGCATTGACAGGAGCCATCAAGGCGGCAGACAGCGGACTCAAATCGGTGCGTGGTCCGTTCCGGTTCAATCGCAACAACATGCCAATTCAAAATTACTATGCGTTTGAAACGTATGCGACAGGCGGAAAGGCTGCGACACGGTTGATTGCCACGCCGCTACCCGAGCACCAGGACGCTTACGTCGATCGCTGTGTAGGGAAGTCAGCACCATGAACATCTCACTGCTCCTTGTTCACCTCCTCAACGGCCTGCAGTATGGGGTTATGCTGTTCCTGCTTGCGGCTGGGCTCACGCTTGTATTCGGCATCATGAGCTTCGTGAACCTCGCACACGGTTCGCTCTATATGATCGGCGCATATGTTGCGGCGACCGTCGCAGCCCACACTGGCTCCTTTACGCTTGCCCTTCTCGGAGCCGTTGGCGCCTCCGCCCTCGTAGGCTTGATTCTCGAGACCTCCATCGTCTCGCGTCTATACAGGAAAGATCACCTCGACCACGTGCTTGCCACATTCGGCATGATTCTGTTCTTCAATGAAGCAGTTCGGATCATCTGGGGACCACAACCCTATTTCGTGTCGACCCCAGAAGCCTTGAGTGGCACGGTAGACATATTCGGCGTGAGCTACCCTGCGTACCGCTTTGCCATCATTGTGGCAGGCTTGCTGGTCGCGGTGGGATCCTGGTGGCTGATTCACCGCACCCGAATGGGTATGCTGATTCGCGCAGGATCAACGCATCCGCGAATCGTCGGCGCACTAGGCGTCAATATCCAATTACTTAATGCTGCGCTGTTTTCGTTGGGATGCGCGCTCGCCGGATTGGCAGGTGCGATGGCTGGCCCCATCTTGTCTGTGCAATCAGGCATGGGGGAACCCGTGTTAATCACGGCATTGGTTGTCATTGTGATCGGTGGCATCGGATCGGTTCGCGGCGCTTTCTATGCCGCGCTGCTCATCGGTGTCTTTGACACGATGGCCCGAGTCTTCCTCCCCATTTTGCTGCGGGAGTTTGCCTCCCGGCAGTTCGCCAATGCCGCCGGCCCCGCCCTAGCGGCGATGGCTGTCTACGTTCTCATGGCGGTGGTACTAGCCGTACGTCCGCAAGGGCTTTTTCCCACGCGAGGAGCTTGACGATGAAACGCTTCCTATCCGGACTTCGCCTAACGTTGGTCGTACCATTGTTGGCGCTTGCCATGCTTGCATTCGTTCCATTGGTGAGTCACGCGACCGATCAGTCGTTCTATGTCACGTTCTTCACACGGATCACGATATTCGCAATAGCCGCCAGCGCTCTGAACCTTGCATTGGGATACGCAGGCCTCGTTAGTTTTGGCCACGCCCTATTTCTCGGTATCGGTGCGTACAGCGTTGCACTACCAATAGTAGGGGGCAACGATAGCGCTCTGCTGCACGTCTTCTACGCCGTATTTGCCAGCGCCATTGTGGCTATCCTGACCGGCGTCATCAGTCTTCGAACATCGGGCATCGCATTCATCATGATCACCCTGGCATTCGGTCAAATGGGGTACTTCTTGATGGTCAGTCTTAAGCAGTTTGGTGGCGACGAGGGGCTACCGATTCCTGGTTCCAGCATGATTGGCTCGACAAGCTTAGGCAATTCTATCGTTCTGTTTGGCGTCAGCTTTGTGATTCTGCTCGCGACATTGATGGTGCTTGGCCGCATGCGCAGCGCATCGTTTGGTATGGTTCTGCGTGGCGCCAGTGCCAATGCACGTCGAGTCAATGCGCTTGGCATCGCGTCCTTCCGCCACCAGCTGGTCGCATACACGATCTCCGGCATGCTCTGTGCACTTTCCGGTGCACTGCTCGCCAATCTTGATGCATTTGCCTCGCCAAACACGATGGCATGGACGGTGTCGGGCGAATTGATTGTGATGGTAGTACTGGGTGGTATGGGTACGGTATTCGGCCCGCTACTCGGCGCCATCGCATTTCTGCTCGCAGAAGAACTTCTGAAAGGCTACACCGAACATTGGATGCTTGTTTTTGGTCCCCTGATCATCCTCGTATCACTGCTGGGGAAAGGGGGGCTCATCGGGTTTCTTGAGAGCCTGGACCGTCGTGTGCAAAGCCCTGTTGCATCCGTTAGGACCCTCACATCCACGCCACAGGAGCACCGTCCATGAGCATTGCTCTGCGAACTGAAGGCTTGGTCAAACGCTTCTCAGGCCTGCTCGTCACCGACGAAGTCAACCTGGACGTCCGACCGGGTGAACTGCATGCCATCATCGGACCAAACGGCGCAGGCAAGACAACGCTGATGAATCAACTGTGCGGCGAACTCGGCTCAGACCGCGGATCAGTATGGCTTGGCGACGAAAACATTAGCAGCTTGCCAGTGCATGAGCGCGCGCACCGTGGCCTGTTGCGCTCCTATCAGATCAGCTCGGTCTTCGAGGCATTCACGGCGCTGGAGAACGTATGCCTCGCGGCAATGGGAACGCGCCACAGTGGCTTCGGTTGCTGGTGGCCGTTGACTGCGGAAAGGCAGCTCCGTGACAAGGCGGACGCGGCGCTGCTTCAGGTCGGACTGGCCGATAAGACCGATGCCGTCGCAGGCGGACTGAGCTACGGTGAACGACGCCAACTCGAGCTCGCAATGGCGCTGGCGGCCGAGCCAAAGTTCCTTTTGCTTGATGAGCCGATGGCCGGCATGAGCGCACAGGAGTCGAATGCAGTGATATCGCTGCTGCACAGCCTGAAGGGCAAGTATTCGATGCTACTGATCGAGCATGATATGAACGCCGTGTTCTCGCTGGCGGATCGGATTAGCGTGCTGGTCTATGGGAAATTGATTTTTACCGGCACCCCGGAGCAAGTACGGAGTCTCCCCGAAGTCAAAGCGACGTACTTGGGCGAGGAGGCCCACTAATCGATCATGAGCAACCTACTGCAAATCGAGGGCCTCAAAGCTGGCTACGGCAGATCGCAAGTGTTGTTCGATGTGTCGCTGGATCTAGCGCCTGGCGAAGCTGTTACGCTTCTTGGCCGCAACGGAATGGGCCGCAGCACCACAGTTTCCTGCCTCTTTGGACTCTTGCCAGTTCAGGGTGGTTCGATACGGATGCACGGACATCGCATCGAAAACAAACCGTCCCACCGTATCGCGCGACGAGGCCTCGGGCTTGTTCCGGAGGGGCGCCATATTTTCCCTCTTCTCTCGGTCGAAGAGAATCTCCTTGCCACAGCGAGGGATACAAGAGTGACCGGCCGATGGACACTAGACGAAGTCTACCGCTTCTTTCCGCGCCTACGCGAACGCAAGCAAAATCTCGGCACGCAGTTGTCTGGGGGCGAGCAGCAAATGCTCGCGATTGGGCGAGCATTGATGACAAACCCCGAAATCCTTGTACTCGATGAGGCAACCGAGGGACTGGCACCTGTGGTGCGCGACGAGATCTGGGCCGCACTGCAGCAGCTGAAGACGGAAGGCATGTCGATGGTGGTGATCGACAAAAATATTGCGGCACTCATGCGCCTCGCAGACCGGCACTACATCATTGAAAAAGGCGTCACGGTGTGGTCGGGAACCTCTGAGTCACTGAAATCCGACGAAACACTTATTCCCCGCTACCTAGGCGTGTGAGCGCCCCAGTCCATCATGAAACCTATCACCCTCCTCAATTACTTTCGCAGCTCGGCTTCCTATCGAGTCCGCATTGCGCTTAACCTCAAGGGCCTGCCATACGACTACGTCGCAGTCCACCTTAACCGAGATGGCGGAGAGCAATTCCAGCCCGCCTTCCGCAAACGCAACGCGCAGTCCCTGGTTCCCGTTTATGAGGAAAACGATACGAGGATCTCCCAATCCATCGCGATCATCGAGTATCTCGACGAACGCTTTCCAGAACGGCCGCTACTGCCCCCTGACCTGTCGGGCCGAGCGTGGGTACGTCAAATCTCCCTTGCGATAGCGTGCGATATCCACCCGTTGAACAATCTGCGCGTTCTCAAGTATCTTTCCGGGACAATGGCACAGCCCGAGGATGTGAAATTGAACTGGATCCGTCATTGGACGGAACTCGGACTAGCGGCGCTGGAGGAAGAAATCAATGCAAACGGACCGGATGGCCCATTCTGCTATGGTGACCGCCCAACCATGGCGGATTGCTGCCTCGTCCCCCAACTATTTAATGCACAGCGCTTCGAAATCGATCTTGGCGCATACCCACGACTCGAATCAATCAGGAAAGCCTGTGAAGAGCTGCCGGCATTCCAGATGGCTTATCCGGCCGCACAGCCTGACGCTGAGTAGTACAGCGCAATTTTTTGGCTCATCGGTCAACCGTGAGCGCGATTTGATCGATGAGCCACGGGGGCGGGTTTCCCGTGGCAGAAACTCGTCGCGTCACGCCGCTGAAGAAGCTCGTCTCACATGACCATATTCATTACTCTCATTTATTGCACTACATAATTACAATTAATACGCCGTTTCTCATTCAACACGCATAAGGTAGTGCATACTTTTGCGGGCCAGTTGGTCCAAAGATTGTGAGAGAGATCAGCGCATTTACGCCTTATCTAAACGCCGTAAGAATATCTCCATCTCCCGGCCGGCCTGCCTGTCGCCCATTTCATGCGAGGCAGCAATGCCGCTTTCCCAAGCAAGACGTGCAGCTCCTTGATCCCCCTGAAGGAGTAGCGCTTTGCCGAGCAGCTTCCAGGCGGCAGAGTACTTTGGATCAAGCTCAACGCATCGGCGAAAATGCTCGATAGCGTGCGCGGTGTCGCTCGCATCAAGATAGGCTTTACCGAGGCCAAACCTGAGCAAGGGTGTGTCTTTACCGTTGGCGAGCATTCTTTCCAGT
Source organism: Cupriavidus sp. (assembly GCF_057315035.1). Classification (NCBI taxonomy): domain Bacteria; kingdom Pseudomonadati; phylum Pseudomonadota; class Betaproteobacteria; order Burkholderiales; family Burkholderiaceae; genus Cupriavidus; species Cupriavidus sp. The sequence continues at coordinate 79,423 of NZ_DBHKYV010000020.1, forward strand.
GCTTGTGCGTCCATTGTCGGGGTCTATGTGTAGTTCGTCGATTGCGCAGCCCTATGCTAGTTGGACTAGCCTATCTCTGTGTAAGAATCCCCTTCGATCCGAGGTGTCTTAACTGGACGAGATTGACGGCCCCCTTGACCTTCTGACGTCGCCGGCCGGTGTCATGATGGATGATTTCTTGCGCTCGGCAGACGCGATGATGCTAAGAGCCGCACGCCGACGCTACGCCGGTAGCCGCAAGCTGGAGATGTGACGAGTGGGTAAGACAGAGCGCTTGATGAGCATTGGTGAGGTTGCCGGGCGCAGCGGCATGACCATCTCCTCGATTCACTTTTATGAATCCAAGGGCTTGATCCAGAGCATCCGAACTGATGGGAATCAGCGGCGCTTTCGTTCGGTAGTACTGCGCTACTTGGCAATCATCAAGGCGGCGCAGGGATGCGGATTTTCCTTGGATGAGATTGGCGAAGCGCTGGGACGCTACCCGTCCTGCAGCAAGTTGACTGCCGCCCAGTGGCGAGCAATATCCAGTGAGTGGCGTGCCAATGTTGACGAGCGCATTGCGACGCTCACCCTCTTACGGGATGCGTTAGACGGCTGCATTGGCTGTGGCTGCCTTTCCCTGGCTGTGTGCAAGCTTCGGAACCCCGCGGACGCGCTTGGGAAAGAGGGCGTTGGAGCGCGCTTCCTGCCACATCCGCGCGCCTGAGCAGATCGCTTTTCCTTGGCATCGGGTCTCATACGTGCCCGCATTGCATTCACTGGTGTGCGGGCTTCATCTGTCGACCACAACGCTGCGCTCCTGAATGCTCGCTGGAAGGTGGACGGTCAAGTAGTCGATCAGACTACGTACGGACGGAAGCATCCCACGGGGACTGGGGTACAGCAGATGAACCAGGTGCATTGTCCCAGTCCAATCTGGCAATACGTGCTTCAGTGCGCCGTCTCGAACTGAAGCTGCCACAATTGGCTCCGGCAATAGTGCCACACCAAGTCCATGAACAGCCGCTTCGTACTGCATGCGGAGGTCCCCCGAGACCAGTCGCGGCGAATGATTCACAACGGTCTTCTCTCCTGAGAAGTCGACCAGAATCCAACTCGCGCTACCGTCGTGCGCATCGCTCGGCCGGCTTAGCGTGTCTAGCTCGGCCAAGGCTTGCGGGGATTCTGGGCTGCGATAGCGAGCCAGGAATGCCGGGCTCGCAACCAGCACGCGCCTCACCTTCCCAAGCTGACGTGCGACGAGCCCGACCGAATCCTCTATCTGTGCATCCGCTCGCAATGCGAGATCAAACCGCTCTTCGATCAGATCGACATGGCGGTCAGAGGCGTCCACATCTAGTTTGACCTTGGGATGAGTCGCCATGAACCCCGGCAATATTGGCGCGAGGTAGCTCTGTGCCATCACCTGCGGGCAACTCAAGCGCACCATTCCGGCAGGCTCGCGGCGTAACGCCGCGATACTGTCGTAAGCGGCACTCGCACTGTCGATCGTCGATTGGCAATGTGTATAGAAGCGCTCTCCAGCTTCCGTGAGTGCGATGCGTCTGGTACTGCGTTGCAGCAATCGCACGCCCATTACCCGTTCCAGCGCGGCAATTCTGCGGCTTAGCCGCGTCTTTTCGATGCCCGTCGCCCTCGCTGCAGCAGAAAAGCCGTTGTGGCGGACAACGGCAGCAAAGTAGGCCAGATCGTTCAGGTCGTCCATATGATTGTTGCAAATACGCACCAGTCTTTGGTGAATTGCCCATCTTATCGGGAACTGGCGCAAAACGTACGATTCCGTATTCGTTCTTTCGACCCCGAGAATCGACGGCCTCAGCTCATGACTACAACGCTCTCCCCGACTGCGCATGCCACTCTTGTCGCAGAGGGTGCCCACTTTTCTGTCAGACGATTGGATTTGCCAGCCTTGGGAGATTTTGCCAGCCCGGTAATGGGTTTTGACCACTACCGCATGACAGGCCCAACGTTTGCCCCACATCCTCACGCCGGATTTTCGGCTGTCTCCTACGTATTCGAAGACTCTGCCGGTGGCCTGCGCAATCGGGATTCCTTAGGTCACAACCTGGTGATTAAACCAGGGGAAATGGTTTGGACCCAAGCCGGACGCGGGATCGTCCATGATGAGTTTCCGGCCCAGTTTGGCCATGAAGTGCACGGCGTACAAGTGTTCGTAAACCTGGCCAGCAGCAACAAGTCGCTCGCCCCCCAGATGATGCATGCCGCGGCACGCGACGTGCCAGTGGTCCAGGATACTTCCGGCAACTCCACTCGCGTTTTGTCTGGCGAGTATTGCCAAGCGCGGGGGCCAGTTGTAGCCAAAGAGCCGTTTGACTTCCTGGACGTGAAAATAGTCAGCGAGTGGGGCTACGCGCTGCGCAGCAATGAGAATGTACTCATCTATGTGCTCTCGGGAGCTATCGACGTTGTCACTAGCGAGGCGCTCCGCCCGTTGCAACCGTACCAAGCTATCGCTGCGCGAGGAAATGCCGACCAGTTGCTGCTCCGAGCGACCACGCCGGCGCACATCCTAGTGCTGTCCGGAACCGAAAATCGCGAGCCCGTGGCTGTATATGGCCCTTTCATCATGAATACGCCTGATGAACTAGCGGCCGCATTCGAGCGTTATCGCAACGGAGAAATGGGAAGGCTACTACCCGTCTCTCGAACGCTCTGACGATAAATAAATCCACATCCTGTCGTGATACCTGACTTCTGTATTTCTACCACAATCTCGTAAAGACCATGGAGCCCGCGGTCAACATCTCGTAAATATCATGGATCATCGATGACATTCCCTCTCGATTCGAAGTAGCGATATCCTGAATTTGGAAAGAAACATGCAATCTGAAACCAAGGAAAAACCAACTGAATGGAAAGACTGGGATATCTTCTGTCGGGTTGTCGAAACCGGTAGCTTCAGCGCGGCGGGTGCCAAGGCGGGCTTGCCGAAATCCACCGTAAGCGCCTCAATTTCCAGGCTAGAAACACAGATCGGCGTGAGATTATTGGAACGAACTACGCGCCGGGTGCAAGTTACCGATGTCGGGCAACGGCTATTCGCACGTGCGGCGCCTCTTTTTGTCGCGCTTCGTGAAGTGGAGATGGAAGCAAAATCCACGACACAGGAAGTAAAAGGAACGCTGCGCATCAGTGCCTCCTACGAAAGCGGATGGCTCTACCTTTCACCCGTGCTTGCGCGAATTCTCAAAACGCACAGCCGCCTGTCCGTCGTGATCGACGACTCACGAAAAATTCCTGATCTTGTTGAGCAACGATACGATATTGCGTTCGTCAGAACGACGGCCCAACTACCAGATAGCTCGCTCGTTATCAAGCGAGTCGCTTCGATGCAACGGGCATTCTACTCATCCCCAAAACTGCTCGACGAGCGAGGCACCCCAGAAACACCGGCTGACATCGAGATGTTTCCAGCCATCGTCGATACTGACGACAAATGCTGGGACATCTCCAAATCGGACGGCAAGTCTGGCCGCATTCTGATCCGACCTTGCATCCGAACGCCAAACTCGGAGATTCAGCTACGCGCCGCGCTCGACGGGATAGGTATCGCTCGCCTCGCTACATCGCTCGTCCAGCCGTACGTGGATACCGGCGACCTGGTGCATGTACTGCCAGACTACAAATCTGCACCCATAACATTCTATGCCCTTACCCCAGCGCGTAGACATATGCCACCCAAGGTCCGTGTACTACTAGAGGCTTTGGATGCCATGAACACAACGGATGCTAGCCTGGCTTGGCATGATCAGGTTGGCTCCGTGCTGTGAATGGGGGCATCTCCGCCGCGAGTGTACTGCTGCACGCTTCGGGACAATTTCCTCGAAGCACGGGTATCGCAAACCATCTTTTATGCACAATTTATCGAGTTATTATTCCCCACACATAAATATCAATTATGTCGCAGTATAAATCTTATAAATCTTTAATCTCGCCATTAGTAGTTTATATTGTGCGCAGGGCTCAGACTCCATGATCTTGGCGGCCTATTCGTAATGCCCCCTGTAGCGGCTTGGCTGTTCCTGCAAGATGTTCATTAGCATCTTTGCTTGTCTTTCCTTGCTCGGGCGCTTGCTGGAGGATTGGCCGCACACCATCTCGCACTTCCATATCGAGCTCCACCCACGCACATGGCGCGATTTGCTACGCAAACCAATAAGGTTGAATCACAGTGATTAAGACAATTAAAGCACTTCTAATGGGAGCGGTGTTCGCCGTGACAGCGATTTCCGCCCAGGCTGGAGAGACAAAAAAAGTCGATGTCTTGCTGATAGGTGGTGGGATCATGAGCTCGACGCTAGCCGTGTGGCTCCATGAGCTTGAGCCTAATTGGTCAATGATGATGATCGAGCGACTCGACGGCGTTGCCGAGGAAAGTTCCAACGGCTGGAATAATGCCGGCACAGGACACTCCGCACTCGCCGAGCTGAATTACACGCCCGAAAGACAAGATGGTACGGTGGATATTTCCAAGGCCGTAGAAATTAACGAGTCTTTTCAGATATCGCGCCAATTCTGGTCGTGGCAGGTTAAGAACGGCGTGCTCAAGAACCCGAGGTCGTTTATCAACTCGACACCGCATATGAGCTTCGTGTGGGGTGATGACAATGTCAGGTTTCTCAAGAAACGCTACGAGGCCTTACAGGCGAGCCCGTTATTTCGAGGCATGAAGTACTCGGAAGACTCCAATCAAATCAAGCAATGGGTCCCGCTAATGATGGAAGGTCGCGACGCGAAACAGAAAGTTGCCGCAACATGGTCCCCTGTAGGTACCGACGTCAATTTCGGTGAAATCACGCGTCAGTTTGTTGAGTATCTACAAGGTCAGCGTGGCTTCAGCCTTTCGCTTTCCAGCGAGGTCCGGACTATCAAGCGCAACGAGGATGGCACTTGGCGTGTGAGCTACGCCAACACCAAATCAGGTGGCCCCCTTCAGGACGTGGACACAAAGTTCCTCTTTATCGGCGCTGGCGGTGGTGCGCTTCATCTGTTGCAGGCCTCCGGCACACCCGAGGCCAAGAACTACGGAGCCTTCCCCGTCGGTGGATCATTCCTGGTCACTGAGAATCCGCAGGTTGTCAGCCGGCACCTGGCAAAGGCATATGGCAAAGCATCTGTTGGCTCGCCCCCGATGTCGGTACCCCACCTGGACACTCGCATCATCGATGGCAAGAAGATCATCCTGTTTGGGCCGTTCGCGACCTTCTCAACGAAGTTTCTGAAGAACGGTTCCTACTTTGATTTGCTTAGCAGCACAAACCACCACAACGTCGTTCCGATGATGCACGTCGGCATTGATGAGTTCCCGCTTGTGGAGTATCTAGCAGGTCAGCTGATGCTCGACGATGCTGACCGGTTCAATGCACTGAAAGAGTACTTCCCACAGGCCAAGAAGGAAGATTGGCGCCTCTGGCAAGCCGGACAGCGTGTTCAGATTATCAAGAAGGATAGTGAAAAGGGCGGCGTGCTCAAACTAGGCACGGAAATCGTGAGTTCCAAGGACGGCTCGATCGCAGCGCTGCTTGGCGCCTCACCAGGCGCCTCTACCGCGGCGCCGATCATGCTAAACCTGCTTGAGAAGGTATTTAAGGACAAGCTCGCAACACCGGCGTGGCAACAGAAAGTTCGACAGATTGTGCCAAGCTACGGGACCAAGCTCAATGACAGCCCCTCGAAGGTATACGAGGAATGGAGCTATACGAGCGAAGTATTGCAGTTGGCGCGGCCGCCGCAGATCGACTTGTCCGTCACCCCACAAGCAGAGCCCGGACAGGCGGCGCCTCGACCGCATAAGGCAGACGCGGATTTGGCGCTGTAAACAATTGAACGGGTACCCGGCTTGCGCTAGCACGCAAGCCTCACCTAAGACGTTGGTCAGGAAACTGTGCCCGCCCCCCCCCAGCCGTAAGCGTTCAAGCGTGGCTGGGGCGGCCTATAGCTAGAATGGGACGGTCTCAAATACGTGGCCAGGCCGTCCCGACGCGTAGATCCTCCCTCTCGGCCTTCGCAGCATCGACATCTCCATCAAAATGGCCCTCTCACATCGGCCCCAGATCGTCGTCAGCCATCTTCGCAAAACTTACCGCATTCACGAGCGTGGTCCCGGAGTGTGCGGTGCGATACGTGCGTTAGTGCGCCCGCACTATCGAACGGTCGATGCACTGGCTGACGTGTCATTTGAGCTGCAACGCGGCGAACTGCTGGGTTTCATTGGCCCGAACGGTGCCGGAAAGTCGACCACCATCAAGATCCTGGCAGGCATCTTACGGCCCGACAGTGGTCGCGTCGAAGTCAATGGGCGCGCCCCGTATGCCGACCGCAAACGGCACGTCGAACGTATCGGTGTCGTGTTTGGACAGCGAACGCAGCTCTGGTGGGATTTGCCGGTGGGTGACGGGTTCACCCTGCTGCGCGACATCTATCGGGTGGACCCCATGCGTTTTGCCCGTACGCACGACGAACTGGTGGATCTCTTGCATCTTGAGCATTTGCTCGATCAGCCTGTACGTCAATTGTCATTGGGGCAGCGGATGCGCGCCGAGATAGCAGCCTCGCTGTTGCACGAGCCCGATATCCTCTTCCTGGACGAGCCAACAATTGGGCTCGATGCGCCCGCTAAGCTTGCGGTACGTGATTTTGTCCGGCGCGCAAACCGGGAGCGCGGCACCACCGTGCTGTTGACCACGCACGACATGCACGACATCGAAGCGCTGGCAAAGCGCGTGATCGTGATTGGTCACGGTCGCGTGCTGGCGGATTGCGGCGTTGAGGCTTTGCGTGCCCAAGTGGTGCAAGCACGCCAGGCAAGCGATCACCAGCCCGAGCATTCCGAGGGCAATAAGCTGACCATTGAGTCCGTCATCGCGCGCTTTTACGAGATGCACGGCGCAGCTGAAACATAGGCCGTCAATGGCGCTGCGCGAACTGCTTCGCCCCTATCTTGCCGCGTTCAGGGCGCGGTTCATGCAAATGCTGCAGTATCGGGTCTCGGCCTACACTGGCTTCGCGACCCAATGTTGGTGGGGCGGCGTAAGAGTCATGGTTCTAGCGGCGTTCTATGGCAACGTGACGGCAGCCAGCGCACCGATGTCCCGCGGCCATGCCATCACGTATATATGGCTTGCCCAAGGGTTGCTTGCGCTGCTGCCATGGATGGCCGACCCCGAGGTGGCGCAAGCTGTCCGCTCGGGCGCGGTGGCGTACGACAGGCTCCGCCCCGTGAATGGCTACGCGCTCTGGTTTGCCCGCTCGGCTGGGTGGACGGCTGCGCGCGCCCTGCCGCGCGCAGCGCTGATGTTAGCCTTTGCCGGCATTGGGCTGCCTTTTGCTGGACTCAACGACTGGGCCTGGCAGCCGCCGGCGAGCGTCATGGCAGGCGTTGGCTCCCTTGTCGCCGTTGTGCTCGCGTTGCTGCTCTCAACGACGCTGGTGATGCTGCTGACTGTGGCAGCGGTGGCAGCGAGCAACGAGCGCGGCATCAATACCCTGGCGGGACCGATAGTCATCGTCCTCTCAGGAAATCTGCTACCCCTGCCACTACTTCCCGACACCTGGCAGGCGTTATTGCTAGTGCAGCCGTTAGCGGGTGTGGTGGATATTCCGGCGCGCATCTATTTCTCGCAGCTGGACGGCGCAAAGATGCTCGCTGCACTGGGTCTGCAATGCTCGTGGATCGTTCTGCTTATCGCTCTCGGTCACGCGGCCATGAATCGCACCATGCGGGGCCTTGAAGTGCAAGGCGGATGAAGAACACGAATTCCCTAACACTGGTGATGCGCCTGGTACGAGCATCCTTGCGTGGCCAGATGCGTTATCCGGCGTCGGCATTGATGCTTACGCTGGGCCAGTTTCTCGTCAGTGGCCTCGAGATACTCGCGGCCTGGGCACTCTTCCACCGGTTCGGAGAGGTGCAAGGATGGCACATCGGCGAGCTGGCACTGATCTACGGGCTAGTAAACTGCATGTACGCCATCGCCGATGTCCTCGGCCGTGGCTTTGACATACTCGGTACGGCACTGCTGCGCACAGGCGAATTCGACCGCTTACTGCTTAGGCCACAATCGCTGACCCTGCAATTATTAACCTACGACCTCCGCATCGGGCGCCTCGGACGATTGCTGCAAGGACTCATGATCCTGGCGCTTGCGACAGTGCAAGCGGACATTTCCTGGGCCCAGACGTCGATCGCGGTAGCACTGTTTTCGCTTGCAGGTGGGGTTGCGCTGTTTCTCGGCATCCTAGTGCTGCGGGGCACGCTGTCTTTCTGGACAATCGAGAGCATTGAGCTCGCCAGCGTGCTGAGCTACGGGGGCGTTCAGGCGTCACAGTATCCGCTTGATCTATACGCTCGATGGTTTCGGTACTTGCTAACGTTCGCTGTGCCACTGGCCGGCGTCGCCTATTACCCCGCACTGATCATACTGGGCAAGCCTGATCCTACGGGTGCCCCGGCTTGGACAGGGCTCGTGTCACCGTTGGCAGGCTTTGCTTTTCTTGCCGTGAGCTTCGCCGCCTGGCGTGTCGGAGTGCGCCACTACTCCTCCACGGGCAGCTAGTCGGCACGCTTGCGCGTGCGACAGGCATGTAACTAGCGACGCGAGCTTTTGCAACAGATTTGGAACACGCGGCCGCTGACTTGCCGACCTTTGGCGAGGTCACCAATCCGGGTTCTTTAGTCCACCAGCCCTACTTTTTCAGCCAGTTTTTCCGGAAGAGAGCGTTTGACTTCCGCCGCTCTCGATCACGACAATGTATAGGTGTGCGTTGCCATCGGAAAATGAACATTGCCGCCATGGAAACGGGGAAATTTTTCGAAGTCCGCGCGCATTTGATGTCGGACAGGGGAATTCATCGCCTCGGTAATAGCCTGCGCGCTGTCAAAGACGAGCTTGTTCCTTTGGATATAGTGAACCTTTTTCCACGGCATCGCGTCCACCCAATCTACGCGCGTGAAAATCTCGATCTCGCGTATCCCAGGGAAGAATCGCATGATCTGTGGATGGTGGCCCAGATAGTAGTTCAGCCACGCATCGAAGTCTGCGGCGTGCCCCGGGTAGTGAACCAAGAAACTACACGGCGCACTCCCAACTGGCGAGCGGCCGATGGAGTCCTCAACGGGAAATGGACGCCGGGACATGACCTGTTGCGTAACAGTACACCCGCGCAAGTTAGGCAGTGAAAGCTGCGCTACGGCCTGGAGATGACCGTCCACTGCTATGGCCGATTCCAGCGCCGTCAGGGTGTCAAAGTCCAGTTGCATCGCAAATGGCGGCGATGGACCGTCATCCGTGTAAAAGTCCTTTGCGCTTTCGGGCGTATAGAGTCGCGCTCGGCGCAACTGCGGCGTGCGCGTAACAACCTCGGCTACGCGCTGAAGATCCTCCACCCCGATATGGGCCGACGGGTCCGCGCTCTCAAAGGTAACAAGATAGGAAAACTGCATGCTGTGTCTCCGGGTGTTGTGGCCGGTCAGAGTACCGCTCCAGCTGAGATGCTGGGCGCGTCAAACAGCTCCATTGAGCCGATCAGGTCACGCAACCGGGTGACTCCCTTGCGCTCACAGTACGCGGCGATCCCATCAATAATGCTTGGCATCGATCGCGGCGAGAGAAAGTTGGCCGTGCCTACCTGCACCGCAGTCGCCCCCGCGAGCAGAAACTCGATGGCATCCTCCGCCGTCGCAATCCCACCGCACCCGATTACGGGAATCGTCACCGCCTGCGCGCACTGATAGGCGATACGTAGCATGATCGGCTTGGTTGCCGGTCCCGTCAGACCACCCATCAGGTTGGCAACACGGGGGCGTCGTGTTTCCACATCGATCGCCATGGCGAGAATTGCATTGCTAACCACAAGTGCATCCGCACCGGCAGCCTGGGCCGCCAGGGCGACCTCCACAACGTTGGCAGCATTGGGGGTCATCTTTGGCCATACAGGGAGTGGGGACGCTGCCTTCATGGCACGGACCACCTGAAACGTCGCATCCGGATCCATGCCAAAGGCTCGCCCATCCTTCTTGAGGTTCGGACAAGACACGTTAGCTTCGATCGCCGCCACGCCCGGCACGGATAGTTTGCGCGCGAGTCGGCCGAATTCTTCAACCGTGTTCGCCGAGATGCTGGCAACTAACGGCGGTTTGTAAGCTTGGTAGAACGGGACCGTTTCCTTCAGGTAATAGTCCCCGCCTTTACTCGGGATACCGATCGAAAACAGCGTCGCATCCTTGAATTCCGCCACGCGCGGCGGCGGGTTCCCTTCACGCAGGTCGTCCGTAATAGTCTTGGTCACGATGGCGCCAAGACGGTTCAAGTCGAACACATCTGCAAGGCCTTCGGCAAACGTGCCAGACGCGGGCATGATCGGATTCTGCAACTTGAGCAAGCCAATTTCCACGCTAAGATCTACCACGATACAGTCTCCCATAGGTCGAATACCGGACCTTCCCAACAAACCCTGCGATAGGTGAGATCCTGCTTGCCCACCTCCGTTCGGAACGGCCGCACGCACGCATAACACGCACCGAGTGCGCACCCCATATGCTGCTCAACGGCGATCTGTCCTGGAATTTCCAAGTCGGCGGACACCCGCTGGAGCATCTGCAACAATCGATTCGAACCACATGTAGCAACGTAGTCAAGTCGGCGCCCGGCGTGCGTGCGACGCAGCAGAGCCTCAACGTGCTCTACCTGACTGCTACCGTCCTCGTCATTGACAATGACCACATTTGCGCCGGCCTCCCTGAGGTAGTCTGCCGACATGACCAGATCTGCTGACCTGACGCTCAGCACCGCCGTGACCGCCACACCCTGGCTGCGCGCCAGATCTGCCAAGGGCGTCAGGGTCGCCAGCCCCACACCGCGGGCCAGCAGGAGAATGTGTCGGGTACCGGCAGGCAAGACGAAACCGCGACCCACTGGTCCCAGCGCATCCAGCGTCTCATCGGCTCCCAAATTTGCGAGACCACGCGTGCCCAATCCCTGTACCTTGTAGAGGAACTCTATCGTGCCGCTTTCCCGTGACACCCGATAAATGCTCATGGGCCTGCGCAGAAATGCGGCGCCCTGTTGGTCAGGCGGACAGGCCAAATGGAAGAATTGCCCCGGAGTTGCCTGCAACGCAACGTCGGGGGCGTCGACAACAAGGTGCTTGTATTCGTCGTTCACCCAGTGGTTGCTGACCACCCGGCAAAGATTCTCGGCAACCGCAAATTGCGGCGATTGCCCATCATGCTGCGCCGCCCGGCAGCATGTTGTGGCCTCCACAACGTCATCTAACATCCGACTCCCCTTCTCCTCAAGATTCGACGGCCTTTTGCTCATCGAATAACGAATATCATTCTATGTTCATTCCAGACGAAGTCAAGGGCAACCACTGGAAGTCGATTTTTATATGGATAATCCGGGCAGTTTAGGTTGTCGATGTGCACGTTCGGCCCGACAAATACCGAATATCGCTGGCTTATAAACCTGAAGACGGTGCCTGATGACCGAGATCGACCAGAGAGATCGTGAGATGCCATAAGTCGAGAGCAGGTGCGACTGTGACCAGAATCTGTAGCCCGATTTCGGCTGCAAGCTGCCGATCCGCTTGCAGCCGCCGCACGCACCGCTACGCAAACGCCAACTCGCGCTCGCGATGCCCGGAAGCTGCCAGCGATCACCGGATGACTACTGTGCTGCTGCGCCAGAGAAACCCGCCGATCCGTTCGCCAGATGGGCGCGCTCGAGCTTGGTTCGCCTACTGAGCAATCGCGTCGCACCTCATACCCACGGGGTCAACTCCCTCTTTCAAGAGGTGGCAACCGCCGGTCAACACCGGTACGCAACTGCGTCTAGCACCACATGCGGTAGAGGAATAGCCTAACGGCCTAACCGTGCATCCTCCGGAGAACAAGTGAAACATATAGACAGCGTAGTACACCTCGTAGAGTCGAAGCGCGACGCCTACATCTCGCTGGCCGACGAAATCTGGTCATTTGCGGAGATGCGTTACGCGGAGTTCCGATCCGCGGAGCTGCATGCCGCGCAGATAGAAAAGAGCGGCTTCACAGTCAAGCGAGATGTCGCGGGAATGCCAACGGCTTTTGTCGCCGAGGCCGGCTCTGGCGGACCGGTAATTGGCTTTCTTGGGGAGTACGACGCGCTCGCAGGGCTCAGCCAAGAAAGTGGCGCGCTCCGTTGCACGCCGGCCGCAGGCGCCGAAAATGGCAATGGGCACGGATGTGGCCACCACCTCCTCGGCACTGCAGCACATCTGGCCGCAGTGGTAACGCGGGACTACTTTGCGAGCAACAACATTAACGCTACGGTCCGATTCTACGGCTGTCCAGCCGAGGAAGCCGCCGCTGGCAAGACGTTCATGGCGCGCGAGGGCCTGTTCGACGATCTAGACGTTGCACTGAGTTGGCACCCATCTGTTGCCAACTCAGTCTTCATGAACGCCACCCTGGCCAACATCCAAGCGCACTTCCGTTTTCACGGCAAAGCATCGCACGCTGCGTTGGCACCTCACTTGGGACGCAGTGCACTGGATGCGGCCGAATTGATGAACATCGGCGTCAACTATCTGCGTGAGCACATGCCTGACCAGGCCCGCGTGCATTTTGCCTACATTAACTCGGGAGGCATCTCGACGAATGTTATTCCGGTGCTGGCTGAAGTCCTCTATACGATCCGGTCGCCTCGAAGCGACGAGGCCAGGGACCTCTTCCAGCGTGTGAAGGACATCGCCCAAGGCGCCGCGCTGATGACTGGTACCCGGCTGGAGATCATTTTCGACAAGGCGGTCTCTGACATCCTGCACAATGACACGCTGGATCTCGTGCTCGATCGCAATATGCGCGCCATTGGCGGCTTTGACGTAACACAGGATGAGACCCGATTTGCAACCGAGATGCAGACTACGATCACCACCGAAGATCTTGCCAACTCCTCCCGGCATTTCGCCGCGGCGTTGCGCGATCCGCGGCCGATCGTTTCCGAAATCCTGCCTTACTCGCCCGACGTCGTGCGCCCAGTCACTGGGTCAACGGATGTTGGAGACGTAAGCTGGGTCGTGCCGACAACTCAGTGTCTGACGGCATGCTACGCGTTTGGCACTGGATTTCATTCATGGCAGATGGTGTCACAAGGCAAGCTTTCCCTGGCGCACAAAGGCATGCTTCTCGCAGCAAAGACGCTCGCGGCGACTGCGATCGATCTTGCTGGTCAGCCGCAAACACTCGTGGAAGCGAAAGAAGAGCTTTCGCGCAAACGGGGCCATAAGCCTTATGCCTGCCCAATCCCTTCCGACGTGCCGCCGCCGCCAGCACGCACCTAAACAATTCATCGCCAATTTCGGCGGTCCAGACTAGAGCAAGGACTCCGGGCGACGGCGGGGCCGTTGCGCACGACACCCGTCCGATATGGCAACGCGTGGACGTTGCGGCGCTGCGACGCCCACGCATCCTTAGGGCGATACTTCCTCGAGTGCCCGACCTGCTGTTTCCGTCGTAAAAATGGAGGCAAGCGCTCCGAGGGCCGCAGTGACCGCAAAGAGCAGCACCACGCCGCGTATGCCGTATGCCGTCAGTACGACTGGGACGACGAGCGGAGCTACCATCGAAGCAATTCTAAGCCACGCTGTGGCAATGCCAACGCCCAGGGCTCGCACCCGGGTTGGATAAATTTCCGGCGTATACAGATATAGCAGCGTTGCATTGGCCGAGATGAACACATAGCTAAGTGAAACGAGCATCTGTGTATGGACGGCGTCAGTCAACGTTGTCATACAAAGAAGTCCCAGTCCCAGGGCCCCGAGGAGAAAAGCGCAGGTAAACCAAACTTTTCGTCCAGATCGATCAACAAATAAAGCGCAAAGCAAAGCGCCGATAAATCCCGCGACGCTCGTAATCAGGCTATAGCCTAAAGCCTGCCCCAATGGGAGGTGAAAATGGTTCCGGTAAAGGGTAGGCAACCACGATGTCAGTCCATACGTGACAAAGTACGCAGTGACCCACAGACACCACACGACGTAGGTTCGCCTACCGTAGTTTGACTGGAAGAGCTCCCGCCAGCTCGTGCGAGGCGCTGACTGGGTCCCGGAGGTCTCGCCCGCAAGCTGTTGCCGTTGCGCCGACGCGGCCGAACCAGGAATCTGAATTCTAGCCATTACGTCGTTGGCCTCTGCGTGGCGACCTACCGACTGCAGCCACCTCGGCGACTCCGGCAATCCGCGTCGCAGTATGAACAGCAGAGGGGCCGGAGCCGCACCCAAGATAAACATGCTTTGCCAGCCAAATACAGGCACCATCAAGTAACCCGCAATGCCAGCTCCAACTAATCCAGCCGGGAAAATAAGCTCATAGAGCATGAAGAAGCGACCGCGACCTTTGGCCGGACTAAGTTCGCTAATGTAGGCTGCAGCAACTGGCATCTCACCCCCGAGGCCGATACCTTGGATGAAGCGCATCACAAGAAGAGGCCAGAAACTCCAGGCGGCAGCGCAACCCAGACTCGCAACCGAAAACAGAAGAATGGTGGAAAGCGCAACCGGAACGCGCCCATACCGCTCGGCGAGGCGGCCAAAAAGAAAGGCTCCGATCAACTGTCCGGCAAAACCTGCGGAAATCAGAGTACCGATTTGTCCGTTGGACAGATGCCAGGCTGGAGCGAGCACAGGCAGGACGTACGCAATTGCCAAGACATCGAAGCCATCAAAAAACGTTGCAAAGCCCATGGCAACTCGTGCACGAACGAGGAGCCGAGAGATGGGGAGAGGTCCGTCTGGGGGTGCTATCGCCTTGCTGCTTTGGTACGCAGGGAGGGTCATGAGGTGTCTCCATATATGCGCCTCGCCCAGAGGCGAGGCATCCTCTTGTTCTGGGTGATCGCTCTTTTAGCTCTGGTGGTGGCGAACCAGGCTCGCTAGTTGTTCCGTGGCGTCTTTCAGCGAGCGCGTCTCCAGACCCATGGATACAAGACGCGTATGAATATCCTCGACTTCCTGTTGACGCGGGAGCGGCATGGGTGCCGTCATCAATGGGGAGTCAACCAGGCCGCGAAGCCATGCGGCGATCTTGTATCGAATATGCAGCCGCCCCCATTCAGAGTAGATATAGTCGTGAAGGCTTCGTAGGCCTCCATTCCAAATCGAGTTGGCGGCCTCGATGTCTTTTCGCTCCCATGCATCGATGTGTGCCTGCATGGGCTCAAGGGCATAGCACCACGATCCCGATATCGTCCCGTCAAAGTTTCCCGTTGCAAGGTTCTCGTGGAAGTACTGCGCAGCCGCGCCCAGCACGGCAACACGCGGTTGCTGCGTCTTTAGCGCGTGGGAGACAGCTCGATATCCATCGTAGTTGTACGTCATCTTCCAGCCGACCACGTTGGGCACTTCCGCGCAAATGTGGAGAGTGGTTTCTACAGGGAGCCCGATTCCGTAACGATTGGACGGTGACCCCACTGGATGCGTAAAAATTGGAAGATCAACTGCCCGGTCTTGTAGACGAATCTGGTCGAGCCAGACTTCGGGATAGCGCGCGGGGTCCCAGCTTGTCGTCACGTCCATCGCACCGCCAGGTGGGATGACGAAGATGCCGCTCGCCCCTACTGATTTTGCGTCACGGGCCACATCGACTGCGTCGGCTGTAGTCCAGCCGAAGGTGCCGGCCAAGACGGGGACGCGTCCATCCACTTCGTCGACGATGACTTCGAGTACGCGACGTTTCTCCTCGCGCGTAAGATAGAACACGTCACCGGCCTCGGCATTTGCAACCAAGCCGCCGCGTTTCGTAAAATCCGGCTGTCGCAGAAAATACTGGACTAGCCGGCGAATACCAGCCTCATCGGGCTTCCCGGTGCCACTCAGGGGTAAAACGAGCGCGACGTGAAGTCGGTTGTTCAATGCGTAAGTCATAGTGTCCACTCCGGAATTGCCGTTCTCTGATCTATGCGCGGCTGGCGGTCTGGTGAGCAGTAGCAACGCCGCGCCGCGTGAAGCTAGTATGTAAGCGGTTGCCTGGAGCGTCGATGCAGTTGGCGAAATACCGCCGTATCACGGAGAGTGTTAGGTGCTAAAGGATCTAAATTTGCTGCTTGTCTTCGAAGCGATGTGGCAGCACCGCTCCGTCTCCATCGCTGCCGAAGCACTTGGGGTGACTCAGGCAGCGGTGAGCAATGCGCTACGACGACTTCGTGAGCAGTACAAAGACAAGCTCTTCTCTGCGGTTGGCCGGACCATGGAGCCAACGCCACTTGCTGTTTCCATCGCGCCAGCCCTGCTGGACGCCCTGGCTGCGGTCAGGCGAACGCTCATCCAACCCGATGTGTTTGACCCCGGTACTGCGCACCGGACGTTTACAATCCGGACCCGAGACGTGGGCGAGATTGTCTGCTTCCCAAGTATTCTTGCGGGCATGGCCACAGAGGCGCCGCACATAATATTGCGCGGTACGTTTAGCTCACACGAGGACACGATGTCAGGTCTTGCGCGAGGTCGTATCGATGTTGCCCTAGGCTATCTCCCAGCACTTAAGACAGACCTCCACTTTGCTCCGCTTTTTCGCCAGGACCATGTCCTTGTGATGAGACGCGACCATCCCGCAGCGCATCAAGAGCTCTCTGACAGAGTGATCCGATCCCTTAACTTCGCGCTTGTTGAATACGAGGGAAGTGAGAGGCTGATCTTCGAGCGGGCCTTGATCGATGCAGGCGCCAGGGCACGCATCAAAGTTCGGCTACCGCAGTTCATGTCGGCAGCACACATCGTCTCGCAGAGCGACCTCGTCTGGATCGCTCCAGAGACAATTGCTCGCGCAGCCTCTCACAACTATGCACTGACCTTACGCCCAAGTCCGTATCCGATCGAAGACTCACCGATTTGTGTGTACTGGCATGATCGATACCATAAAGATCCGGCCAATGTGTGGTTTCGCAATCTGATCCAGCGAACCTGCTCGTCTCCCCTGGGCGCCAGGACGCATTCCGGGAACCCACAGGGGTGGCGTCGTGTATAACCGAGTTAGGTAAGTAGCCGGCGCGACGCCGTCCGGCCACGCGGAGAAGCGTCATTCAACCGGCTAGTGACTCTTAGCCTGCCAGCACTCGATCGGCGTATGTGCGCCGCTGCCTGGGCCACCGCCTGGGTCAATAGATCGTGCCAGATCAAGTCATCCCAAGCGCCCATCGCTTGCTTCAGTGGGCAATCCACTGAACAGAGTGCCAAGACTCTATGGGCGTTCCTCCTAAACACATCGCGCAGTCGTTCACCTGCCCGGCGTAGGAACTGGAGAAAGGAAGCCGACGTGGGCGTCTCAGTGGCGGTTCGCATACCGGTCAGTATCTAGAAGCGCAACCTTGCCACAATCATCCATCCTAGTATGGCGAGCCCATGTCGTGGCTATCAATTCTGCTTATTCTTCAGAATCAACGCCTTCTATTGACTAGGTACGATACTCCTTGCACAAAATGCCGACTCTGAAGGACAGAGCAGCTGACTGGAAAAACCCCGCTGGCCAGCCAGAACACGGTCACACCGGTGCCGGGCGATTCCCGCTCGATGCCAGGTATCGATTGATGGATTAGTCGTACCGGTGATAAGAACGACAGGAGACAAGAAGTGCAATTCATCAAATGCGCGGCAGTGGCATTGCTATTGCAAAGTGGCATTGCGTGGTCTGAGCCGATCCAGGAAAAATTGGAGCTATCGGTGTTTCCCGGCGGCTTTAACTGGCCAATCTGGGTGGCTCAAGACAAAGGCAACTTTGCGCGGCGCGATATCGCTGTGGCGGTCAATCCCACGCCGAACTCCGTTGAGCAGATGACAAGGCTCGCCGACGGGCGCTCCCATATTGCGATGACCGCCATTGACAATGTGATTGCCTACCGGGAGGGGCAAGGTGAAGTTCCACTCTCCGGCGATGACCTGGTCGCGGTTATGGGCGGGGATCACGGCTTCCTGTCGCTCGTATCCGTGCCGGAGGTCAACCGCATCGCTGATTTACGTGGAAGGCAGGTGTCTGTCGATGCCCGAAATACCGGATATGCCTATGTCCTTTTTGAACTGTTGAAGCGCGGTGGCTTGTCGGAACCCGACTTTGGCGTGGAACGGGTTGGCGGTGTCTTGCAGAGATATCAGACATTGATGGACAAAAAGCAAGCTGCGACATTGCTGATTTCTCCTTTCGATCTGCAAGCACAAGCCGCTGGGTACCACGTGCTGGGAATGGCAGCCGGATCTTTGGGAGCATATCAAGGCCTGGTGGCAGCTGTTCGCAAATCCTGGGCTCAAGAGCACCGCGCACAGTTGATAGGCTACATTGAGGCTTACATCGAGAGCGTTGAGTGGCTCTACGATCCTGCCAACAAAGGAGAGGCGTTGCGGATCTACCGAAAGCATGTGCCGGAGGCGGGAACCGATATGTCAGAGGCGGCGTACGTACATCTGCTGGACGCACAGTCCGGATTCCAGCGCAAGGCGCGAATCGACTTAAAGGGGGTTACAGAAGTACTCAGGCTACGCGAGAGATGGGCGGAGCCTGCCAGACGGCTGAGCGGCCCGGAAAGCTACTACGAGGGGTCGTACTATGATTCGGCAGTGAATCGCTTTGTGCCCTAAGCTATTCCCTCACTCGGCGTCAAGGGTACGTAAAGGCCAGATGAGTCCGAACCAGTTCGATTTTTTAACCACCGATGGAAAGTCCGCGCCATCGGCCGATGATCGATGGCTCGCGAAAGCGTGACGCGCTTCTTGGCGCGGAGCGGGACCCCCGTCAGAAGCGCATACGAACCCCCATTGCCACGACACTGACATCGTCACCGGCCTGGCTAAGCGCAACACTCGCCAGTGAAGCAATGGCTTTCTTCTGATTCCACACATATCCGACCCGACCATACAACGCAGTCGTCTTCGACATGTTGTAGTCGTAGCCAACCCCGATGGCGAGGGAGTCGCGGTCTGCTTGACCTGCAACAGTACGATAGACTGCCGAAAATTTGATCCAGTCGCGACCATTCGGTACGCTGAGCCCGATCATATGGCTGTTGGCAACCAGGTAACCTGCCTTGTCCGGGTTGGTCATGTTGTACTCGTAGGTCAGGTTCACACGATTACCGAACGTGTACATCCCGCCAGCGCCGAGCCACCGGTTCTTAAAAGAACTCAGATCGGCTGTCGGGTCGGTTTTGATAACGTCATAAAAGGCGCCGAGGTAAAGGGGCCCATTCGTGTATTCGACTTGCGCCCCCTGGAAGCTAGCCTTCGGATATCCGGGTGTTGTCACGCCTCGCGGGGCATAGAGGTATTCCACTTGGAAGCCAGCGATGATTGGCGTCGTAAAAGAGATCGCATCGCTGATTCGAGAGTCGCCAATTGTCGCGCCCTTACCAAGATCTGAACTCAGCGCCACCAGCGAGGCGAGCGGTGAGAACGCACCAACACCATAGAAGGGATCAATATTGGTTGAGAGCTCGGTCGGGTACTGACGGCCAGCTCTGATACGGCCCCACTGCGTAGACACCAGGGAAATGTTGGCTTCCCGGCTGAACAGGCTCTGGTCCCCCTGCATAGTCGTGCTGCCGGCCGTGCCGTTCTTCAGTTTGAGCGCACTCTCGAGATTGAAGCGAACCGATAAGCCGTTACCCAACTGCTCGACGCCCAAGAATCCGAACCGCGACGTTGCACCCGCGCCGCTTTCTGTTTGAAGCAGTCGATTGCTGCCTGCTCTGGAATACTGGAGACCTGCATCTGCCACACCATATAGTATGAGACCGCTTCTTCCTGCCAGCGTGTCTGGCGCCATGATCTGGAATGGCTCTTCTGCGTAGCACATGGAGGACGACACAAGCAACGAACTAACTGCAAAACGTGTGACCTGATTCACGGAAAGCATGATTTCTCCAACGACCTTATTTTTTTGTGGACGAGTTCCGCCTGCGGCCTTGCGAAGCAAGGCCGGGCTCATTCAGGCAGGGTGAAGTTTTGCCGCCGTTCGAAAGAGGGCGGCCGCGATTTACGGCGTGAAGATCCTGGTCCGCATCGGATAGTGGATGGCACCACCACTGAATGCCGGGAAGGATTCCGAATCCGCGCGCATCTTGCCTCTCACAGGCGAGTTAAGAGCCGCCTGTAAAGCGTCGGATGATGGGAACGACAGCATGTTTCGCTGCATATGGTCGACCCGCTCCCATGGCATATCGTCATACCAATCTACGCGCGTGAAGACGTTGATTTGACATACGGCCGGATACTCCATCATGATTTGTGGATGGTGCCGCAGGTAATGGCCAAGCCAGTCGTTCAGATTCGCCGCGGCGCCCGGATAGTGAACCAGGTAGCTGCAAAGATCGGTGCCCGGGTTTTGGCTTTCCAACGGAAGGAACGGGCGAGTCAGCATCACCTGGTGCACGACATGAGTGCCTGTTTGACCGAACCAGTCCGCCTCGCTGAACAATTGATATAAATACCCGCCCTGGCTAATCGTGGCCTCGAGCTCCTGTAGGGCAGCGAACTCCAGCCTCAAGAACACCATGGGACTTGCGCCATCACGATGGTACGTCTCTACACCGGCCGGCGTATGAAGTTCCGCACGAACCAGTCCCGGCGTCACACGAATCGCACCCGTGAGTGCCGAGATCTGCCCGGTATCAAGTTGGAGCGACGGCTCGGTTGGATTCGCCGCGATAATGAAATACGAGAATGTCATATTGCTAATGGTTAAGATCAACGATGCTAGCTTGCCTGGCGGCTACGTAGTGGCGCCGCGAGGATTTCGGACGGGATCGGGCTGGAGTAGCCCTGTCCGCCGGTGCGCGATCGGAGTTCTGCCCTGGCTTCGGCAATACGTTCAGGGTTACTGAACAGATCCAGTGCGGTAGCAGCGAGAACCTTCGACGCGTGGAGCATGCCCTTATGCGCTGCAGGCAACTTCCCCTGGGCAACCAGTTGCCACGTATGCATATTGGTTCCCACGGCGTAGCAAGCACCGAGGTACTGCGTCGTCGGTACAATCCAGCTGACATCACCGACATCGCTGGAGCCGGTCAACGTGCCAGGCTGGTCCGCTAGCGGAAGCGGGGTCAAGCTCAGGCCGCGAGCGTCTTCGGGTCCGTTATAGGAAGCGATGCATTCGCGCAAGTCCCCATCACTTATACTGGCGTCCAGACCCGCAGCAAAAGCGTGGTCGGCTTCGTCGAATGGCGGGCTACCTAGCGCATCGAGATTGCGCATCATCAAACCCTCGATCACACCGTTGCGTACGACATTCGAGCAGGCCCGATCGAACTCCATCGTGACGGATGTTTCCGTCATTAGCGCGGCGGCTGTCGCAATCCGCTGCACGCGTTCGAACAGTTCACGCGCGTCTACGATATCCGGGGCGCGCACAACGTAGAGTACTTCGGCCTTTTCCTGTACGACATTGGGCGCCTTGCCCCCTGCATCCGTGATCGCATAGTGCACCCGCGCCTCCTGCGGCATGTGTTCGCGCAGGAAGTTCACGCCGACGCTCATCAGCTCGGCAGCATCTAGCGCACTACGCCCAAGGTGCGGCGATGCCGCGGCATGTGATGCAACGCCGGAGAAACGAAACGCTGCCTGTATCACAGCGAGCGACTTGTACTTGAAAATGCCGGAGAAGGGTCCAGGGTGCCATGTCAGCGCGAAATCCAGATCGTTGAACACGCCTTCCCGCGCCATGAAGGCCTTCCCGGCACCACCCTCTTCCGCCGGGCAACCATAGTAGCGAACGATGCCCGGCTGTCCATGCTTGACGATGCCATCTCGGGCAGCAACGGCAGCCAGCATCGCGCCAACGCCCAGCAGGTGATGACCACAGGCGTGGCCATTGCCCCCATCGCATAGCCGATGCGGCTCGATGGCGCCAGACTGCTGACTCATGTTGGACAAGGCATCGTACTCACCGAGGAACCCAGCGATGGGTCCCCTGTCTCCGGCTTCCGCCATGAAAGCAGTGGGTAGGCCGCCAAGATTGCGGGTAATACGAAACCCTTCGCTTTCAAGCAGCGCAATCTGGGCCTCAACCGACTGAAACTCCTGCCAGCGCGTCTCCGCGAGGTCCCATATGCGGTCGGCCAGCTTGATATAGGGCTGGCACTTGGCATCGATCATGTCCTCGACAAGCTTGGTATGCTCTTGAAGTTCTGCGCTCACTCGTTCGCTCCTGCATACTGGCTCGGGAATGCACCCCGCAGCGTGCTACGTACGCGGGTGGCGCGAGGGATAATGGGCGGATTGACATCATCTGGAATTGGGCAACGGTAGGCATGCCCAGCGGATGTCTGGCGGAGTTCCTCCTGTGCCTGGGCAAGAATTTGCGGATCGGCGAACAGCGCGGCGGCGGTCGATGCCATGACCTTTGCCGTGTGGGTCATACCCTTGTGGGCGACAGACGCTTTTCCCTGCGCGACCAGTTGCCAGGAGTGGAAGGGCGTCCCAAGTGCGAAGCACGCCCCGAGACACCGTGCGGTTGGCACGACCCAACTCACATCCCCCACGTCGGTGGAGGCGCTGAGCACCGCGGGCATCACGTCCACTGGTAGCACGCCCTCATGCAACACACCCGAGAGCCGCTGCGCGCCAAAGATCTCAAGGCTTGCTTTCGCTTCCTCGCCGGAAATAACCGCCTGCATACGCGCAGCAAAGGCTCGGTCGATCTCATCGAAGGGTGTCGGCCCGAGCGCCTGCATCCGTTCGTACATCAGATCTGAGAGGACACCGTTTGGCCGCATATTGGACATTGCTCGCTCTACGCGATATGTCATCGTCGTATCGGTCATCATGCCAGCGCCTTCCGCGATCTTGCGCAGACGCTGCATGATGGACTGCACGACGGCTAGTTCCGGAGCGCGAACCTGATAAACCACCTCAGCTCGCGCCTGCACCACGTTAGGTGCTGACCCGCCGGTATCGTGAATGGCATAGTGCAGTCGAGCATCACTTGGGATATGTTCCCTCAGATAGTTGGCCGCTACGCTCATCAAAGTCACTGCGTCCAGGGCGCTGCGCCCAAGATGCGGTGCGGCGGCAGCGTGCGCGGCCACGCCCGTGAATGTGAAACGGGCGTGTACGGTCGCAAGCGTGGCCATGGCGTCGATGGCAAGAATGCTCGCGGGGTGCCACGTCAGGGCAGCGTCAAGTTCGTCGAAGGCGCCGGCCCGTGTCATGAAGACCTTCCCCGCGCCCCCCTCCTCTGCCGGGCAACCGTAATACCGCACTCGTCCAGCGCGTCCGGTGCTTTGCAGCCAGTCCCTTACTGCCAGTGCAGACATGAGCGTAGCGCCGCCGAGAAGATTGTGCCCGCAACCATGTCCGCTACCTGCGGCGACACGCGGCGCTCGCGCCGTGGCGTCCGCTTCCTGGCTAAGATGCGGCAAGGCATCGTATTCGCCGAGGAAGCCGATCACCGGCCCGTCGCTGCCAGCTTCGGCGACAAAGGCTGTCGGAATTTCCGCCACATTCCGCGTCACCCGAAAGCCCTGGGCTTCGAGCTCACGGATCTGGAGCTCGACGGAATCATGCTCGGCATATGCCGTTTCCGCAAAGTCCCAGAGTCGATCGCTCAAATGCGAACAAAGCGGGCGATAGGCCTCGATTCGCGCAGCGATCACCTGGTCGATTACCTGTAAATCTGCTGTGAAGTCCATTCCGTCAAGTTACCTTTTGATGTCTTTTTAGGCTTGGGCTTGCTGGTCCAATGCACTGGCGCAGCCGATGCTCTGCCGATGCCGGCGCGAATAGAGCCAGAGCACCGCGACCAGCGAGACGATGTTGGTCCCAATGAGATACCAGGCAGGCATCATCGGATTTGGCGACACGCTCGCAAGCCAGGCAACGACAAGCTGGGCACTGCCACCAAAGATCGTCGTGGGCAGGCTGTAGCAGATCGATACACAGGTGCTACGCACCGCCTTCGGAAAGATTTCCGGGATGAAGCAGAGATGAAACGGCGTCATCAACACGCGGAAGAATGTCAGTACCGCGATCATGCTCAGAAACACACTGCCGGTTCCATGTTCGAGCACCCAGGAAAAGATGGGCACGACCGCCATCACCGAAATGAATTGCGGAAGGACAATCAGTTTGGACCCAGGGAAGCGGTCATAGAGATGACCGGCGAACAATGAAGTCACGAGACCGACCGCGCCTGTGATCAGCCCCACAAGCATCGATGTCGACGTGGGCAGGTGCAACACGCGAATGCCATACGAGGTCATGTAGTGCCCCACGATATAGACAGTCACCGTTGGCCCGATCAGCACACAGCAGGCAATAAGTAGGTCCGGAAGATGGCCTCGGACGATGGTGCTGACGAGTTCACCGGTGGTCTTGACTGCACTCTCCGTATCCAGCGTCTCGTGGAGCTTGTTACGGATGTACAGGCCAACGGGCGCAATCAGAAGTCCGAGGATGAACGGTATGCGCCATCCCCACGCGGCGAGCGCACTTTCCGACAACACTGAAGACACGATGTAGCCCACGAGACCGCCCAACAGCGCAGCAATGCCTTGTGTCGCCATCTGCCAGCTCGTAAAGAATCCCCGGCGGCCCTCCGATGCCATCTCGAGCAGGTACGTCGTGGCGGGGCCGGTTTCGCCGCCAGCCGAGAACCCTTGGAGGAGGCGGCCAACCACGATCAGGACCGGCGCGGCGAGGCCGATCGATTGGTATGTTGGCGTGAATGCGATGATCGCTGTCCCCAACGCCATCAGCCCGATCGTAAGTGTCAGTGCCGACTTTCGGCCTGCGCGATCCGCATAGGCGCCGATAAGGATTCCGCCGATTGGCCGCGCAACAAAGCCGACACCGAAAACGGCAACCGACGCAATGAGCTGACTTGCCGGCGAGAAAGATGGAAAGAACGCCTTGCCGATAAACACTGCAAAGAATGCGTAGACAGTGAAGTCGTAGAACTCGAGGGCATTGCCGGCCACAACCGCAATAATGCTTCCTCGAGACGAGCGCTTCGCCTCTTTGCTGATCGCCGCTCCGGCGCTGATTGACTCCTGGGGCACCATCTTTCTCCGTGTTAAACGAGTGATGACACTGTCGTCATCACGTAATAAATAGTGTTCTTCGTTTTTATGAACGTCAACGTAGGGTGGCACCGGAGGTAGGCACGCAGGGCGATGCTGGCGCTTGGCGGGTTGCCAAACGCTATAGAATGTGCATGCCTTTCTGCTGGAAAATTGAAGCGCACCATGCTCCCCCTTGAACATCGGGAAACAGCGCACAGGGCTGGTGCCGTCTTACTGTGGATCCCGCACCCGAACAGGGAGCGGCAATCCAGGTATGGCAGGATGCGGGTTTAGCGGCCGCCCCGAGAGTTCTCGCTGTCCTTGAGCAGTACTTCCACGGTGTGGAAGAACCGCTTCTTCTCGGGATCCGTCGAATTCTGCGACTCCCGGATGACTGACATCGTTGATTCGATAAAGCATTTCGCCGGGGCGCTTAGGGGAATACCGCGCCGATGGGTGATCATGATTTCCGCCTCAGCGAGCGCATCGCGGATTGGCAGTACACACAATCCATCTCTGGCGATCAGCAACTCGGCCATTGGCCATGGCATCAGGCTGAGCAGATCCGTCCTGGCGATCAGACTCGTGGCGACCGCGCTCGAATGCGTAATATGAATTCGGGGCGCGTAACGCTCGCAGTACTCCTGAAAGGCGGCTTGATATGGGCCATCCTCGCCCTCATAACTACGACTGAGAATCCAGCTGGCACTCGAGAGCTCGTCCAACGTGCGACAGGCGGCCAGCGGGTGCCCGATGCGGGCTACCACGGCATAGCCGATGGAGAATAGCGGCAGTTGACTGAGCTCGATGGGCGTTTGGGCATACGACCTGCCGATCGACAGATCCAAGGTCCCGTCACGAAGCTTGGGCAAGGTGAGAGATGGGAAGCTTTCGAATAGCTCGAGCTGGGTTTCAGGCATCGCGTCCTGAAAACGAGCCATGATGTCGACCAACAAGGTCATCCCAAACCAAGATGGCACTGCAAGTTTGAGAATTCGCTTGCGTTGACTCGCGAATGCCTCCATGTCCTCGCGGGCACGTGACATCGCACCCAGCGTAAAGCGCGCGTGCTCGAGCAGAACCTGGCCCGCCTGCGTCAACGTGATGCCCGTGGTTTCGCGGATGATCAAAGTGACCCCCACCTCCTCCTCCAGCTCGCGCACCGCTTTGGTGATTGCAGCGGGAGAGTAGTCGTTGTTGCGGGCGGCATTCCGAATGCTTCCGCTATCGGCAATCGCGACTAAAGCACGCAGCTGATGCAGCTTCATATTGAGGAGATCTGTAATGGATGGCAAAACTCATGGCAACCAAAAGTGTACGCCAACACGACTGTTGAGCTGCCTCACATCCCTATGCAGGGCGGCGACCTATGGTGAACGGCGACACCCTTAACAATCGCCGGCCCTGGCGCTCATCCTAAGCCTCTTTAGTCGCCCCTGGTGGTCGCGTTGCCCGGTAACGAAACGTATGTGGCTTCCTACAATCTCGCGTGCGGGTACCTTCTCGGGCGACGCGTGATACGCACAAACTACTTTCACTGTCGTGGGATAAAGAGGATGATCGATGCTGGACTATGGCGGAGCTTTGCGTATGGGAGCAGCAATGGGCTCGCAGAGAGCGCTAGACTGGTACGCGGTAACGCCGTGAAAAGCGCGAGCGCCCTATGAAGATCTGACCACCGTTGGCGAAACTGGAGGAACGCGACGTGCGCGGAGGGCAAGTCAGTCGGGCTTAGCGCGTTTGACAGCGCCGCAATGGGGTTGCGGACGACGGCTCTATCAAGCCATTGCCAATGGTCTCAGTACGATGCCTGGGTCGCACTAATCGAGACCCGCCTGAACGCATGAAACAATGTCACGGTGCAGCTCTGACAGTGCCATTTTCGAGTGGAGGCGGTCATGAAAACCGCCTGGATTCGCCAGTCTTGCTGATCTGCTAGCGAATGAGGACGACGCCGTCGCGGCGAGCCGTATCCTCGTCAGACGTCGAGTAGACACACGGCAACCGTTCGCCGCTCCGAACCGGTCACTGTCCGGTACTGGACCCGGGCAAACGATGCACCGGCCGCGGCATGCAATCAGCCGCTGGCGACTCAAGGCAGTGCGACGACGCCTGCCCTGCTCACGAGCCAGCTGCGCTGACCATATGCAATCGCGTTGCGGATTTGATTTCCCAATTTTTTTCCAGAGACCGCCCCGCAAACTGGGGCGACCTGAACCTGGCGAGCCACCACACGTCAAACGGTGTGGCATCGCTCAGCGCGAGCGCTGAGCGGCCGAAGTCAAGCCGCTTTATCGTAGCGACTCATAGGCGCGATCTCATCCTCGCTCAGGGCATCCTGCAAGCGAAAATCAAAGCGAACACGTGTGAACGGCCCTTCTACGCCAAGTGACTCGTAGCCCGTCGCGCTACTTACTGGTTCCAATTCAACGATCAAGCCGTCGCGGGTAGCGAATGCGAAATCGTCGTCCAGGAACGTATCACCTGGGATGTTGATCTGCGTTGTGAGCGCGCGCTTGCCGGCACCTGAGACGAGAAAATGGATGTGAGCCGGACGGTTTCCATGGCGGCCGAGCAGTGCAAACAGTTCCGAGACGGGACTGTTCGGAGGAATGGCATAGCCCGGAGGAAGGAAGCTGCGGAAACGGTAAGCGCCATTTGCGTCCGTCTCGATGCATCGGCGCAGGTTGTAGTCCGGTTGGTCCGGGTCGAAATGGGAATAGTGGCCGAGGTCGTTGCAATGCCAGACGTCGACCAGCGCGTTCGCGACAGGATTTCCCGCTACGTCGAGCACACGGCCTTCCATCACCAGCGGCTGGCCCGTCCCTTCGTTGCCCTCATCGAGCTTCACCTCGCGCCGATGCAGTGGCGCACCGGCGACATAGAGGGGGCCTTCGATTGCGCGCGGCGTGCCCTGCATGCGCTCGGCCGCACGGTCTGCCTCGTCCTCGCGGACATCGAGCAGCCGGTCGAAACCGAGGCCGGCTGTAATGAGGCCAAACATGTCAGCTTGGCCCAACCGGGTGAGCCACTTGACGGCGGCCCAGAATTCGTCTGGGTTCACATCAAATTCGTCGATCGTCTGGAACAGGTCCCCGACAATGCGGGCAGTGATCGCGCGTACGCGTTCGTCAGCGGGTGCCACCTGACGGCTGTTCACCCGTTCAAGCAGTTGATGAATGTCGAGTTCGGACATGGCTGTCTCCTTGTCTGTGTAGTGGGAAATGCGATGGGTCGCTCGCCGACCGCGTGATCAGAATTTGTGCCGGATGCCGGCGACCAGTACGGTTTGCCTGTTGCTCGATGATGGCGCGAACAGGTAAATGTCAGCCTGAGCCGATGCAGCCTTCTGGTAGACGCCATAGAGGTAGACATCGGTGCGCTTGGACAGGAAGTAGTCCAGGCTCAGTTGCCCCATGTGCCATTTGGGATTGCTATTGATGCCGCTATACGAACCGTCCGAGAATACATAGGCCGCACCGAGCACCAGCGACGGCGTGAGGTTGTAGGTAGCGTTGACGTCGTAGTTGGTCAGGCGCAGGCCCGTACCATCCTGGTACTCATATCGGGACTGCGTGACCATGGCGTTCGCGCGCCATGCATTGGCCCCATAGCCTGCGGCAAATCCGGCCACGCGATGGCGGGAAACACCGGCCGCGGGATTTATCGGGCTGACATGGAACAGCACGAACGGCGCGCCGGCATAGTCGTCTGTCACTGCGCCATTTGCGTTGCCGCTGGCGAGCAGGCCCGGACGGTCCAGTTGCATGTACGCGGCCGCGAGACGCAGGGCCGCGCGGTCGTAGGTCGCGCCAAAGCTGAAAGAGCGGTTGTTTGCACCAGCGCTGCTGTCCGACAGCGCATAGGAAGCCTGGGCCCGCAGCCCGCCCCAGTTTGGGCTGACATACTTAATTGCGTTGTTGTGCCGAAAGCTGCCGAAGACGCCGTCGTTGTCGCCAATGTGAGCCGCCATCCCACTTGCCGCGACGGGCGCGGACATCACGTCCAGCGTGTCATAGATTGCGTCGTACTGGCGGCCCAGGGTCAGCGTCCCCAGCGTATCGCTACCCAGTCCCACATAGGCCTGGCGTCCAAACATCCGCCCGCCCTGCTGGAACTTGCCGTCATCGATGGCAAAGCCATTCTCGAGCGCGAAGACGGCGCGCGTGCCACCACCGAGGTCCTCCGTGCCGCGCAAGCCCCATCGGCTGTTCTGCATCGTGCCCGAGACAAGCTTGGTCGCACCATGACCGCCTTCGTTGCTGACATAGGCAATACCCGTAGACAGCACGCCATACAGGGTGACTGAACTCTGAGCGTGGACACCAGCCGTTTGCAGGATGGTCGCAAATGCGCCGAGCGTGGCCATACCTGCCTTGGACATCGACTTCATTTCTTTCTCCTCATGATGCTGCCGTGGTTCTCGTGGGGATTGCGTAGGGCCGGCGCGTTGCCGGTCCCTGAGGGATCAGCTCTCCAGCAACCAGTGCTGTAGCAGCACGGGGTCGCGCGTCTGCGTCAGCGCGAGCATCAGCAGGATGCGTAGCTTCTGCGGCAATAGATCGCCCCCGGCCAGCACGCCAGCGGCGCGCAGGAATGCTTGCGACGGCACCATGCCGCGCGCGGCACGCGTCGACTGGACCACGGTCGTGCCGGCGAGCACGGCATCGGCCAGGCCCTGCGCTTCTGCGTTTGCTGGCCGCCCGGGTGGCAAGCCAGCGCTGATGATGCCCGCGCAGCCTGCAACCACTAGTGCGTCAATCGCGGTGCGATCGGCGCCGGCATATGACATGACGATGTCCACGCGCGGCAGCGCGTCAAGATTCGTCAGATCCGGAATCGGGAAAGCCCGACGCCGCGCTGGCAGGCGCCGCATGCTCACCGCGCCGTTGGCCTCGACGCGGCCAAGTGGACCGAATTGCGGGGCCTCGAAGGCATTGAGATCGAAGCTGGCTGCTTTGGTGACATCCCGCGCGGCGAAGATGTGTCCGTCCATCACGACCAGGACACCGGCGCCGCGCGCCGCATCGGACTGCGCCACCGCGAGCGCCGCCCGCAAGTTGGCCGGCACATCGCTGCCCGCCGTGTTCGCGGGACGCTGGGCGCCAGTGATCACAACAGGCTGGTCAAGCGCGAGGGCCAGGTCGAGGAACCATGCCGTTTCTTCCAGCGTGGCGGTGCCATGGGTCACCACGAAGCCAGCCAGGCCCGGATCGTGCCGCGCGGTTTCCGCGATCAGTCGGGCCAGCGCAAGCCAGTCGGTCGGCGTGATGCCTGTGCTGCCCAGGGCCCGAAACGGCACAGGCACCAGCTCTACCCCATCAGCCACTTCGCCGAGATCGCCAAGGTCCTCGATCAACTTTCCAATGGGATGGACTACACCGCTTTCGCTGTACTCGATCCAGTCGAACCGATGCCGGGCATGCATCGCGAACGTACCGCCGGTGCCGATCACTGCAACGCGTGGCCGCACGGCGTCGTGCCCGGCAAGGGTGGAGGCCGCGTGAGTCATGTCATCTCCGGCGTTGCGACATAGACCACACCGGCGTCCACTTTCACGGCATGGCAACGGGCATCGCGGGTCAGCGGCGCGCACATGGCTCGCCCATTGCGCACATCGAAGAGGCCGGCGTGTAGCGGGCACTCGATGCCATGTCCATCCATTTCGCCGTCCGACAGCCGCGCGTTGCCGTGCGTGCAGATGTCATCGAGCGCATAGACTTCCTCATCGACCTTGAAAAGCCCGATGCGATGGCCGCCGACGTCCAGTCCATGGCAATCGCTGGCGGCGAACAGCGCGCCGAGTTCTCCAGCGCGATGCCAGTGAATAACGTCTTCGCGCGCCACTGGCTCGCGGACCGGATGTGCTTCCTCGGTAATCATGGTGCCTCCTCTATCTTGAATCTAAGCGCCTGCCACAGCGTGCCTTGCACGCTCTGCCAGCTTGTCGTCCAGCGCCGCCAGGGTTGCCGCGAGCGGCATCGGGCCTTGGCCCAGCGATGTCATATGAATCTGGGTAAAGCGCATTCGACAGCACCGCCATTCGCCATCGACCTCGCGTCGGTAGTCTTCGTGCGTGGTAGCGCCCAGCAGGACGGCATCGCGATTGTCTTCGCGCAGTGCCAGCTGCCACAGTTGCCAAACCCCCTGTGCCTGATTGCCGTCGACATCAAGTTGTGGGCTGCCGTAGTAGTGCAAGGCGAAGCACCAGGGCGAGCGCTGGAACCAGTCGTGCAGTTGCACGCGGCCAACCAGTGAATCGCCGAATCCCCGGCCACCTTCCCAGATCGCATCTTCTGTGAAGCACAGCGTCTGCTGCCATGCCACCTCGCGCAGGGCGTCGTCAGACACGCGTGTGTGGTCGGGCCGGTACTTGGCGTCGGCCAGCGCGGCGTAGCGCGCTTTCAGGGTGCGGATCGCCTCGGCGGCCTCCAACCGTGCCAGCCGCTGTTCGATGCCGGGCGCGTTCAAAATTCCAGCGCCTTGAGGGGGATTGCTGGGTCGGCGAGACGGTCCAGTTCAACCCGCGCGCCGTGGCGCACCAGCGCTTCCAGGTGCTTGCGCTCGCGCCCGTTGTCGATGAGGACACCACATACGATCTGCCCGCCGCGCAACAGCAGCATGGTTGCGGGATCTCCAGAGGCGCCATGACGCACGACAAGTTCGTCGGCATCGCCCGGATGGCCAACCACCTGAATGTTGTGCCCGAGCTGGTCGGTCCACATCCACGGTACTTCGACATAGGGCTCGGTACGCCCAAGAAGAAATCCGGCAACGGCCTGCGCCTGGTTCTCGGCGTTGCGCCAGGTTTCCTGGCGCATCGGACGTTCATATAGCGCGCTGTACGTCAGTGCCACGTCTCCCGCCGCAAAACACCACGGCACGACAGGACTGCGGCAATCGGCGCCCACCGGAACGCCGTAGTCGTTGGCGATACCGGTCCCGGCAAGGAAGTCAACACCGCTATCGATGCCTACCGCTGCCAGCACCACGTCGGCAGGCAAACACCAAGTTTGCTCGTTGCGAGCAGCCTTGACGCACAGGGCCGTGCCGTCGCGTTCGATGCAACTGACCTGCACCCCGGTCTCGATGCGCGTGCCGTTTGCCGTGTGCAGGCCATGCAGCCATTCCGAGCCCGCCCCCGGCAGGCAGCGCGCGAGGATACGCTCGCCCGCCTCCAGCACCGTCACTTCGGCCCCGAGCGCCCGCGCGCTCGCAGCGACTTCCATGCCAATCACGCCCGCACCGACGATCACCACGCGCCGGCCCGGGACAAGCGCCTCACGCAATGCAAGGCTATCGTCGATGGTGCGCAAGGTGAGGACGCCGGGTAGATCGGCGCCGGGAACATTGAGCGTGCGGGCGCGACCACCGGTGGCGACGACTAGTTCATCAAAGCGAATCTGGACGCCGTCGTCCAGCGTCAACATCCGCGCGTGCACATCTATCGCGTTCGCTCGTCCCCGCACATGCTCGACGGCGCTTTCATCTGTCCAGAACGCGGCGGGACCGAGCGTGAGCTCTGCCGCAGTACGCTCGCCCTTGAGCAGTTCTTTCGACAGCGCCGGGCGCTCATAGGGAGTGTGTACTTCCTCTCCAACGAGCGTTAGCCGCTGGTCATAGCCCTGCGCTCGCAGCTGCTGCGCGACGCGGCCACCCGCATGACCGGCGCCGACAATGACAATGTGCCGGGAAGTGTTCATGCCGCGTCTCCGGCTTGCGTTTGCAGCGAGGTCCGGTTGATGACGCGATACAGGCGCCCACCTTCGGTGTCACAGGTCCACCGGCGCGGTTCCGCACTGGGAATGATGATCCCCTCTCCCTTTGACAGTCGATACGTCTCTCCAGCGGCTTCAATCGTGAATGTGCCTTCCAGCACGGCGGCCACTTCCTCGCCTGCTTCGCCTGGCGCAGCACCCAGCGTTTGCCCTTGGCTCAACACGTGGACGGCGATGTCAAAAGCGTTGCCGCTGGTGGCGTGGCGCGCTGGCTCGGTGGAGCTCGACTGACCGGCGGCCACACGGCGACAAAGCGGCCCGCAGGAGCGATCGTCGACAGCGGTATATTCCGACGCGCTCATGCTTGCTCTCCCCGTTCAGCCAGTGGGTAGTAGGGCACCGTATCCTCCGCGCCGTACTCCTTGCGGGCCGGTGTTACGACGTTCAGCCGCATGCTGACGCCAGCGGGCGCAAAGCGATTGCTGCCGTAGTGCATCAGGCCGGCGGGGATCAGCAGTGCGTCGCCCTGCTCCATGAACGACTCTCGGTCGCCGGCCTCACCCAGCCCTTCGAAGACGGAGCACGCGCCGGAGAACTGCAGCGACGCTTCCTCACCATGCTGGTGGGACTTCGCCGGCAGGTCTTTGCCTGCGGCTTCGACGAACTTGACGACGGCAACGCTGACCGTTTCGCCAAACATGTGTTTCATGTACAAGCCATCGGCGACCACTTCCTTCAGGTTGTTGTCGATGGCAAACACGCGGCATTTCGGCATGATGGACTCCTCTATAGCCGGGCAGTCAAAGCGACGGCGACAGTTTGAAGGCCTCGTCGGCTACAAAGCGGCGAGGATCGTAGCCATCGATTACCGCCTGCTGGCGATAGAACTCGATGGCCGGCGCTACCTCGGCGAGCGACAGCAGCAGGTTCATTAGCAACTGCGCCTCAGCCGGCATCGCACCCAACTCGAAGGTGTCCAGGTATGCCGTCATCGCATCGAGTTCCCCGAGCACGGTGTTTGCGAATGCGCGAATCTCGTCCATCGAGGCGCGGTGGCGCTGGATATTGCGCGCAGTTTCTGTTGGCAGGCTCCAGTGCGCGATGGCGTTCAGGTGCGCAAAGCGCTCGGGCAGGGCCGGCGTGCGTTGCGTTTGCAAGCCGCCGATATTGATGATTTTTTCTTCCATGATTTCGCTCTCGCTGTGTCCTATTGAGCCGCACCGATCAGGCGGTCGACCACATGCGCGCCATGACGAACCAGGATCTCGCTGTCCTGCAGGATCATGTGCGTCTTGGCGCCGGTTTCGGCCGCAGCCTGTGTGCGTTCAAGCGTGCTCATGTCCTCAAGCAGTACGTCGCGCAGCGCGACCTTCATGTACTCGAGGAAGAAGCGGCCGCCGGCCGTCGTCATCTCGGGGTAGTACACGCGGCCTTCGAATAGCATTTTGTTATGCGCAATCGGGCGGAACGTGTAGGCCTGGTAGTAGTTGGGCCGCAGTGAGACGTAGAAGTCCGGGAAGATGACGTTGATGTCGAACAACCAATTCTTGCTTTGCGTCCAATTGACGCCCTTCGGCAGGGCTTCGAGTGGGAACTCGTGTTTTGCGCTGCCCATGCCGGCGCGCAATGCCGCCGCGGCGATTGGGCGGGATGCTGCGGACTCTGCCAGGGCCTCGGCCGCAGCGGCGCCTCCACTTGTCACAGCTTTCGGGTTGCCGTAGACCGATTTCTGGTTGCCCGCCAACGACAATCGTCGATGGACATCGCCGCAAACGACGTCGAGTGGTCGCATACTGCCGCCGTCGCTCTTATCGATTGCGTCTGCGATCGAGTTGCCATGCACGTAGGCTACGTGATAGGCCTCCTGAAACGCGTCGAGGGCAAGCTTCCAGTTGCAATTGACGACACTGGTCCACTGGAAAGCGCAAGTCAGCTTATCGAATGGGTAACCCTCCACATCGCCATAGACCGGCCCCATGAACTCCGCCAGGGTCTGCGCCGGCTGCGCTTGCATGTTGACGAAGATGAATCCTTGCCAGACGTCGCACGTGACGGGTGAGAGGCCATAGTCTTCACGCTGCATGTCAAAAAAGCAGCCCTCCTCCGGCACGCCGGTCAGGTGGCCGTCGAGGTCATAAGCCCAGCCGTGGAACTTGCAGAAAAACTTGCGCGTGTTGCCACACTTTTCGTACACGACCTGGTTCAGACGGTGCGCGCAGACGTTATGCATGGCACGGATCTCGCCCTTCCTGTTGCGCACCACGATGATCTCGGTGTCGCAGACAGCGAGTTCCTTCACGAAGTAGTCGCCCGGATTAGGGACTTCTTCCACGCGGCCAACCTGCAGCCAGGTCTTCTTGAAGATCTCGGCCTTCTCACGCTCGTAGTACTCGGGCGAGATGTAGGGCTCGACCGGCACCGGCCCTTTGCCAAGTTCGGGATAGCGGTCTGTGAAGAACGTTGTCTGCTCGGATGTCATTGCACATCTCCTCCAGGATGGGGATATCGACGAAATAGCTCGCCGCCTCAATAATGAATGACATTCTATTTTCAGACCGGAAAAAGTCAAGAAGCGCGTGAATACCGAGTCTGCTCGGTGATTTCGGCATCCCCCGTGCCCCGTCTTGTTACAATACCGAACCACGTTGGGGCATTGAATGCACCACGGACATCAGTTTGGAAGACGGCCAGGAGCAGGCCGGAAGGAAAAGGGTCATGCCACAAGTCAAGAAGACAGGGATGCGAGAGGCGATTCTCGCGGCCGCGTTCGATCTGTTCTGCCGCAAGGGCTACACGGCGACAACGATGTCGGAGATCGCGCGCGCGGCCGGCATGACGGTGGCCAACCTGTACGTGTACTTCGATTCGAAACTGCTGATCTTCTATGAGATTTACACGCCCTGGCTGCTTGCCCGTGTAGACAGCCTGCGCGAGTCGGTGCAGAAATTCCCGACCCCCCGTACACGGCTGCGGCGCATTATTGTCGGCCTGTGGGGCGACATTCCCGCTGCCGACCACTCCTTTGCCAATGCGATGATCGAGGCGCTATCCAGCGCCCCGATGGACACCCCAAAGCCGAACAACCTGCTGGAGCAGTGTGAGACTGCGATCACCGACCTAATCCTCGAGAGCCTGCCGCCTGAACGCACCTACCTGGCATCGAACCGCTTGCTGTCGCACATCCTGTGGATGGCCTACGATGGCTTTGCCATCAACAGCCGCATCGGGGATACGCGCGACCTGGAGGCCATCGCGACGCTGATGACGGACATGATGCTGGGACCAGAGGAAACGGCTGAACCCGCATCGCGGCCCAAGAGTCGCACCCCGCGCTCACGCAAGGAATCGGCCGCGATCCCGGCTTCCTGACCGCCCCAAAGGGGCCGTCCCGGCCCTTTCGAATACCAAACGACACTCGCTGGACGGTGCACCCTGCATCGGACAGCGCAGCCAAGCGCATTGCCGACCGGCACCTGGCCTCCCCCCCTGCTCGGCGCGGCACTAGCCTTCCTCTCTACTGGCCGAATACGCCGACATGGGGGGATGCAATTCCCCGAAATAATTGATCGCTTCTGCAGCTAGCGGCCACATAGTGCTTCGGCCGGGCATTACTCTTGCGGTGCCATGCTTGCGGAGCCAGCCCCCGCTGCAGCCCGGATGCCACGTCCTTCGTGCCAAGCGCGATGGCTTCGATAGGCTAGGGTATATCCCAATGCCAGCCGCATATAAACGAATCATATTATTTATTCAACTGCCGCCATGAAGCCCCGCGGTATGCCTCCCGGCAGCCAACACCCACTAAAGCCGCCCCCCCCTGGAGCCTTCGTCATGCATGTTGCTGGTACTTCCGAAGTTGCCCGGTCCGTGCCCCAGCGGACCACCTATCTCGTTTTGTGCCTTTGCTGGAGTGCCATCCTTGCGGAGGGTTACGACATCGGCGTGATGGGAACCATTGTCCCGGCACTGATCAGCGATCCCCAGTGGAGGCTGACGCCGCTTGAACTCGGCCAGTTGAGCAGTGCCGCACTGGTAGGCACCTTGTTCGGCGCCTATTTCATCAGCCCTCTGAGTGACCTAGCCGGCCGTAAGAAGCTTCTGATTGCTTGCGTGGCACTGTTTTCGCTGTCGATGCTAGCCGCTGTGTGGGCCCCGTCCCCGGCCATCTTTGCCCTTGTGCGCGCCATCGGTGGACTCGGCTTGGGTGGTGTCATCTCGGTGGCGGCAGCGCTTACGGTGGAATACTCACCGCCCTGGCGCCGCAATCTAAACTTCGCGCTGATGTATTC
The DNA here is from genome assembly GCF_057315035.1 of Cupriavidus sp. Classification (NCBI taxonomy): domain Bacteria; kingdom Pseudomonadati; phylum Pseudomonadota; class Betaproteobacteria; order Burkholderiales; family Burkholderiaceae; genus Cupriavidus; species Cupriavidus sp. Next base: position 116,461 of record NZ_DBHKYV010000020.1, read on the forward strand.
GGGCTATCCGATCGGCGCGGTGATCTCGGCGCTGGCCGGCATGGCATACATGGAGCAGTACGGATGGCGCGCGGTCGTGGCCATCGGTGCGTTGCCGCTGCTTTTCATTCCGGCGCTGATGCTTTGGCTGCCTGAGTCGCTGGACTTCCTCGTCGCCAAAGGCCGGCATCGACAGGCTCGGGCGCTCGCCGAGCGTCTCGGTATGGACGCCCCCGCTGCGCCAGCTCTCCACGATACGCCGCGCACTTCGCTGAAAGACGTATTCAACGAGGTCTTCTCGCGCAAGAACCTGTTTGGGACAATCTGTCTGTGGGCCGCACAGTTCATGGCAATCACGCTCGTCTACGGTCTGGGCACGTGGCTGCCGCAGATCATGCGCAAGAGTGGCTACGATCTTGGCTCAAGCCTGTCCTTCTTTGCGGTCTTCAACATGGCAGCGGCCGTCGGTGGCGTGATGATCGGCCGGATTGCCGATTACTTCGGACCGCGCAAGACAATCGCCGTTAGCTTCCTCGCCGGCGCAGTGTCTATCTTCGCTCTCTCGCAGAAAAACGGCCTGCTGGTCAACTATGTGCTGGTCGCGCTTGCCGGCTTCGGCAGCATCGCCACGGCGCTCGTGCTACTTGGCTACATCGCGAACTACTATGCGCCGCATGCCCGCGCTTCCGCGACCGGTTGGGCGGTAGGCGTGGGCCGCTTCGGCGCCATGACAGGGCCGGTGCTAGGCGGATTCATTGCCGGCATGAACGCGAATCCGGTGTGGAACTTTGTTTTGTTTTCGGTCGCGGCGGTGCTGGCGGCACTGGCGGTGTACATCACGCCGACTCCTGAGCATGTAAAGCGCGCCCGAGGTGCAGACTAGCTTTCGGAGACTATCCGGTGTCGCTCGTGCAGGACATTAAGTCGATCGACTCTATTTACAGGATGGCAGCATGAGCCTTGGTTTTGGCTATCTGGCGCGCATCGGACACCTTTACCCATCGGGCGGCCTATGTGACTTCGAAATCCAACGGATGGCGCCGGAAGGCGTGCAGTTCTTGACCACTCGCATGCCATTCTCACGCACCTCTCTGGAGAGCGACAAAGCTGTCGTCGCAGATGTCGAATCCCACGCCGCGCTGCTCGCCACCGCCGGCGTGGGACTGATTGCCATGAACTGCACAGCAGCGAGCATGGCAGTGGGCTCGCAGGTCATAAACCGGCGCATCTTCGATGCGACGGGCATCCGCTCGGTTACTACCACCGACGCCATCCTCGCTGCCTTGCGCGCAGTCAGGGCACGCCGTATCGCGCTGATAACCCCTTATCCCCGCGAGGTCGTCGAGATGGAAATCGCGTTTCTGGCGTGCCGCGGTGTGAAGGTCGTCAGCGAAGTTGCAGCTCCCTGTTCCACGCCCATCGAGCAGGGTTCACTTCCTGCCTCGCATTGGGCAGAGTTGGCGCAACAACTCAATACCGACAATGCCGATGCCGTATTAGTCAGTTGCGCTGGCATACAAGTGAGCAGTGTCATTGAAGACATCGAGCGCACTGGCAGGCCGGTGGTAACTAGCAACCAGGCGCTCCTCTGGCACTGCTTGCGCACGCTCGGCCTGCCGGACCGTGTCCCCCGATTCGGGGGACTGCTGGCGGGCAATTTCGACGAAGGAGCAACGCTCGATTAGCGCGGCGACGCCAGTCTGCGCGGTTGCCGCCCCGGCTTTTCCTGCATTGTCAGAGCTGTCTTGCTTCCTCGCTCCAGTCCCCTATGCTGTACGAGCCGCCGGCCACCGCCAAGGGAGGGTGCAATGACGTGGAAAGCCGGACGACCCAAAAGACGCCTGCCATATATTTCCCGTTATTCCATCATCGCGTCCGTTGCTACTGCAACTGGTGTCACTCAGTACCTCACCCCTGACAATCACGGCTATATTCACGCGCACGTGGATGTCTGGGTGCGCGACGAAAATGGTCAAACGGTACAAGTTATTCCCGAGAAACGTTTCAAGCTCTATGCCGACTCGGATGCCAGCGGCTTGCTCGATCTTCGTGAGGAGCTACTGACTGTGGGCGGCAGCAATCACTTCAGCCCGGATTTCAGACATAGCATCTATCTGCACCGATTTACCTTTCGGCATAGACCATACGCATCGCCAAGTCCGCCCGGACTGAAGGCGATTCAATACGTTCTGATGGTGGAACCTCCGCTCTGGAGTCCCAAATCGTCAGTCGCGGCCGGCTGTGCAATCATCTCAGTGCCTGTTTATATGTTTTAGCGAGCGAGGCAGGGACTACTTGGCGAATGCCAAGACGCGGTGACGGCCCGCTCCGCCCAGCGACGGCCGCGGCCTGGCCGACCGTTTTCGGCTCGACAAGCGCCACTCGGCAGCACAAAGCCGCATCAAAGACGACAGCGCTCCCCGCACAAGATTCGCCGCAACCACCAGCAGTCTGCGGCTCGCCGTTACTCCCGAAATTCAGCGCTTGGTTAGCGTCGGCTGATCGGTCGCAGGCGAGCGGGGGCGGTCAGTGCGTTTTTGGCTTTATGGCGAGTAGCGCAATTCCCGGGCGCGTTTGCGGGATCTGGCACAGATGTGCCGGCGTAGCCGAGCGACTCTTGCCTGACGCTTCACACGCATGACATGGTATCGACCATCATCGTTGCGCGGCGGCACCTGCCTGGCTTCGCATTTCGCTTCAAGCAAGACTTGAGTTTGGGTTGACTTCAGTTGAGGGGGGCGCAAGCGGCCTGTCGTAAATCACCGGAAGGTCGTATCGGCACGTTTGAACCAACGTGGCTCTCAGGCTGCGCAGAAGATGCCGGGCGAAGGTGCGAAGGTCGTCCAGTTGCTCCGCATCTTCTGGCGAGACGATCAGGCGGAACTGGTGCCGGTCGCCCTGGATGCGCGTCCGGAACACATCAAGATCGACCGCGTCGGTTTCCGGCCCATAGGCCTGCCCTGCGCCGCCCCGGCGATCGACACCTTCCCGCTCGATATAGCGCAAGTGCACTGCGGTCGAACGCGCCCCCGCACGCGCCAGGTTCGCCAATCGGACCTTGATGGCGACGTGCCGCGCATTTTGGGCGGCACGGAACGCCCGGCAAAGCGCGCCGCAACATGTCCGCGCCCGAGCCGGGCACCTGGGCCTCTGCCGCCTTTTCCAGCGACCGCGCCCATTCTGCCGCCAGCTTTTCCGGTCTGCCGCAACACCTTGGTGAGGAACCTGTCGCCTTGCTGCTTTGGCGCGCCTGGCTGGATGCGAAAGCGTTCAGCCTGCTCCGGATCATTACGATTTGTCATGGGTTGCCCTTAACCACGTCTGGCGCATTCAGCGGTATTCAGGCGCACGCAGCACGCAGCTTTACCGCGACCGACGGGGCGTCGCGCTGGTTCGCGGCACGCCATCGCTGCCAGAGCCGTGCCGCGCCCTTCCCCCGTGCAGACTCGCGTGCCGCGCCCCGGCGTGCCGCGACCTTTTATCTTGCCCTCCGCCCTTCCCTTCTCCGTTGCCCTCCTCTTGCCCTCCTCTTGCCCTGCACGGTGAGACCGGACAAGGACAGCCTGGCGGTGCTGCGCCGCACGCCACCGCCCCGCCAGCGAACAAATCCTTGGCCTTTGCCCAGGCGCGTTCGCTGCAGGACGCCTGCACGACGCCTTGACAGTCAGATCGTTGTGCAATGTGCAGCGCGAAGGCGCGCACCGTGCCCGCGCATCGCCGCCACGCCCGGCGGTGGATCGCGCGTGACGGCGTGATCCCGCTCCGCGAAATGGTAGCCATCATGATGGCGCGTCCAGCCAGACGGGATGCGCGACGCCCAGCAAGTCGGAGGCGCGCACCGCGCCGAAGTAGCGGCTATCAAACGATGCCGGGGCGATCAGGCTCAACAGGAACAACTCCCCCGTTTCGAGACGGCGGCACGGCTGCCAGAAGGTTAGCGGCCGGTCCAACCGGTCTGCAGGCAGGACGGCGGCGGCCGGCACGCCGTCAATGCGCACGATGCCGCCGTCAATACACACCGCCTGCGGCGCGACCGCGCCCACCCGCTTGAGCAGCGGCACGCGCATCGGCAAGTAGTCGCGGTGCGCGGCAAGCGCGGCCATCTCCGTCGGTAGCGGAACCAGCACAATGCTGTCCATGACCACGGGAGGTGGCAGCCCTTTGACGCCGCGCTGGAGGGGATCGACGCGGTACCAGCCAGCCGCCACGCTGGCGCGTTGGGTTGTAGGTCGGGCGCGGGAGCGGTGGCAGAAAACTGGCCCAGGCCAGTGCAGCGAGTCCGCCAGCCGACAGGCCTGCCAGCGCGATGCGTGTGCGCCAACGCTTGCGAGAGTCTTGCCGCGCGCTCGCAGTGAACATGGCCGTCACACTAGCGGCCTGCGGGCCAACCAGGCGGCATGCCGGACTGCAGTATAGGCAGGCAGCGGCTTGCAGGCCGCTAGCCGCTTACCGAGCGTGCGCCAGTACACCGGCGAAGCGTGGTCGGTGCGATGCCTTGCGCTTCGATGGCGTCGATCTGCGTCAGCACGGCGCGCACAGAGGGTTCGCCATCCACATGCAGCAGTAACGCAGCGCCAGGCTGCACTCCGGCGATGCGTTGCCCCTCGACCCGCGAGGCGCAAGCCTGCATCACCATCAACTGCCAGTGCACCCTGCCAGAGGCATTGGCCTGCCAGCGAATGCGGCAGAACACTGCGCCCCGCTCGAACAGCGCAACACGCAGCCAACGGTCACGCTGCACGATGCGCGCCGGCTCACCGAAGCGTAGATAGAGGCGAATACGCCGTTCGATGTGCGCGAGCGAAACGCAGGGCATCGACGCCATGTCGTTGTCGCCAGGCTGGCTGGCGATAGCCGAGAGGAATGGCGGAGAAGATGACGGAAAACATGGCGACGGCATTGCCACGGCCGTGTTGGGTTGCGGGATCATTGAGCGTTCTCCTGCGGCCAGGGCAAACCGTGCCGTCTTGCGTTCACCCACCGAAGCGGCGCACGCCTGTTATTAGTTAGAGAATCTAAGTTAGTTAAGTTAACGGGGGCCAAGACCCGCGCCGCGATTGGCTTTCCGGTCGATTTGCGCTCCTGATAGCACGAGGCAGGCGCGCCTGATAGCACGAGTCCAAACGCGCCTGATAGCACGAGTCTGTCCACCGCTTTTCCCACACTTATCCCCGGGCCGCGGGAGGCACGGGCCGGAATATCAGCCGCTCCGCGCGGGTGTCCGACAGACGCGCGATGTCCAGCACATAACCGGGCAACGACTGCCGCGCGGCTACCGCGCGCAGGTCCAGCGCAAAGTCCCGGTACTTTGCGGTGCTGCCTGACTTGCGGTGCAGATGGCGGAAGTCGAAATGCCAGCCCTCCCGCTGTCTGCCCGCATGTTTGCGCACCAGTCGGTATAGCCAGCGTTCGATGCCACCGGTGAGCCGGAAGTAAGCCGGATCGATGGTGAGCACCAGCGAGGCATCGAGCACGCCCGCGTAGAACCAGTCGGCCAGGATCATCTCGATGCCCAGTGGCGTGCCGCGGGCGTCCGCCAGCTCCTTCCACTCGTTGATCCACGAGAATCGATGCAAACGGCGACCAGACGTCTCGCGGATGGACGTGGCCACCGTCGTGCTCTGCAGTCGATCGAGCGCGGCCTTCAGGCGCTGATAGTCGCGTGAGGACACCCCGCGCCCGATGAAACGCAGGATCTCGTAAGGCGTGGCGTGCATCAGGCGCGATACACGCAGCCCCGCGTCGCGCGCTTCGATAATCTGGCTGGCCGCCCAGATCAGAATATCTGCGTCCCAGATCGTGGCAATCCCGTGCTCCTGCGTGCCTTCCACGCGGATAGTGACAGTCCCGCTGCGATAGTCGATGGGTGCGGTACGCCTTGACTTCGCCAGCGAGAAGAATGGGTTCGCCATCAGTTCCTGGACATCGCGCGGCACCATGTCGCCCGGTAGTGAACGGAACAGTTCGAGCTGCGGCCGTTCCTGCGATGGCTCGGGGAAGACGGCCCGCGATCTGGCCCGGATCAACGCGCACGACTGTCGGCCGCGAGACGCTCGGCATATTCCGGATCGGAGGTGGCCTCGAAACTGCGCTGGTCTGCCCACGCGTCGAGATCGGCCACCGCGTACATGACTCGCCGGCCAAACTTGCGAAATCGTGGTCCCCCACCAAGGACTCGCTGCTTCTCGAGCGTACGCGGTGACAATCGCAGGTATTCAGCGGCTTCGTCGTTGGTCAGATACCGTTGCGGCTGGGCCTCGTTGGCAGCCTGCAGCATGGGGGGTGCGGCAGCAGGCCGCAAGGAATGGGATCGCATCGGGTAAGTCTCCATCGTTCGGGATGGTCCCACCGCAGCGTGCGGCCGGACAGAGACAGTCTCGGGAAAGCGACGCCAGCCGCAGAGGGTCGCTTTGCCGTGACGGAAACTGAGCCCGTCCTTATGCCACCATGCCGCGATAGCCGCCACGCATCAGCTTTTGCCCCCGGCGCACGAGGCGACGCACACGCGAGCGCAGGCCGCTGTCGGCATGCCAGCCGGCGGCGACCACATCGACACCGAACAGTCCTTCGGCGACTTGGCGCAATGAGGCGCCCGCCAGGATCGCATCGAGCGCCTGCAAGGTATGCAGTTCCAGCAATGCGGTGGGAGTGGGCCGTGGACGGGCTACCGCGGAAGATGCCGCTGCGCGGGTCACCGTCACCTTGCTCTGTTCGGCCGCGGCCACCCGGTAGCGCGTGTTAGACATGGCAGAAGCACGAACGGCATGGCAATACGCCATGCCGTCCTCCAGATCCGGAGCCAGCGCCATCCTCACGCAGTTGCCGGGCCAGCGAGCGACAAGCACCAGGCGTTTGCCATCGTGAATCAACTGCTTGTCACCGGGGATGCTCCAGATACTGAAAGTGTGAGCGTCAGGCGGCGGGTCAGCGTCTGCGTATAGCTGCATCACAGCATCGTGGTCTGGAAACCAGATGGGGTGCGCATCGCGCCCGTCCAATGCGGGGTCTTCCAGCAGGCGCAGGCCCCAGCGGCGCGCCGCTTCGGCACTATCGCGTGAGCGCAACCAGTCCTGCTGATAGTCCGGATGGCGTCGCAGGTACTCCCAGGCCAGCGCAGCGCTGTCCTGGTGCAACAGGTAGAGATATGCCGCCGTGGGAAAACGGTGTGCGGAGCTTCGAGTTGCCATGACACTTCCTCGTTAGACGAATTCGTTGCCACCTCGCGCCTTAAGGACTGAACCTAAACACTGACGCATATCGCTCCACCCGCCCCTGCGACGTGGAGATTGGCAACTGCATGGCACTTTGGGGTAACGCCCCAAACCGATCCCGTTGATTTGGGTCACGGCGGCACGGGATCAGTACAACAATGTTGATCCAGACCGCCGACGTCTCGATTCAGACCCAAAAAGACATCGTCTGTGCTGGGCGGCGGCAGCGATACGGCATACGGCGCCGAGAAACCAGGCATCAGTCATGGCTAAGCCGCGCAATCGTGGGGCGCGCGCTTCCGGGCGGACTGGACGAGGGAGAGACAAAGGAGAATGGCTACCAGAGCGTCCCTGACGCGTTCGCAGGACGGCAGGTTACGCTCACTGCTGCTCATCTCCGGGCAAGCACCTCACCTGTTGAGTGGCGTCTGATTGCTTCTTGCGATAAGCGTCGCGTATCGCTTTCTTGTAGCCGTCGGGGAGTGGGATCTCGTCCAATTGATGAATTGGAAAGAGTCCCAACTCCTTATGCTCGTGGCTAATCTTCGGAGAAACATCCGCGCTGATGTGGCATTCGTAGGTCAATATCACCACCTCAACGCCATGAATTGGGTATACCCACGCATCGAGAAGACAGCCGACTCGGACAGGTACACTCAGTTCCTCGTATATTTCACGGGCAAGGCACTCCAGAATATCTTCGCCCGGTTCCAGTTTCCCACCAGGCAACTCCCATTCGTCCCGCTCGTTTTTCAGCAGGATGACCTGCGCGCCGACAAGCATTACGCCTTTGACGGAGATCGGGAATCTTTTCGCGTTTGCGTCACTTGGAATGTTCATTGAATTTCAAACTTTACGATGGTGGCGTCGTCCCTGGCCTTCACGCGAGGCCAACGGGTCTCGTTACTATTCAGCGCTTCGGCGTCCCGGGTATTGCTGACCAACCGCTCCAGGCCTGACACACTAAACGCTTCCTCAAAGAACTCCTCCCTCCTCATCAGGCCATAGGTATCAACGATCCTGTAGAGTCCATCCGTCACGAGAAGACCGCGGACCTCAGTGCTGAACCTTATTGCCATCTGCTGCAGTCCGGACAATCCGTGCCCTCTGGGCTCGAGGATCCAATAGCCGCCAGGGGTATTCATCCTCGCGCGATTCTCGCGAATCAAAGGCACCAGCGCCTCCCAAACCGCGCTCCGGTCGGAGACTGTCTGCCTGAGCGCCAGATAGCTGGATAACAACGCGGCATCAAGCTGGCGGACAGCAGAGTCCCCGAACGACGTGATCGCCCCTTTATCGGCCTGCAGCAGAATCGTGCAGTCGCCCAGGTTTGCCACTTGCAGACACTTCCCTGTCAGTTGGACTGCCGCGAAGCTCGCTGACGGCACATCGCAGTCCTCCTCGAGGTAGCCCTGTATGGCTTCGTCCTGCCTGACCGATTGCAGCGAGCTATCGAGCGCTTGCGCAACATCCTGCCCAAGTCCCATACCCCGATGAAACGCGGATGACAGCGTTGCAACAAAGTGAGCGGCATCGGAAATGCGCTGACCATTGGCATCGAGCAAGGTGCGGCGCGACAGGCTGGTAGCGCCGTCCAGGATCCATGCCGCATTGCTGACGCCGCCGCCGATATCCTCGTTGCAGCTTCCCGCTGCAGATGTGTATGTTTCGCTACTGAACAGCAATGCCTGCCTCCTTAAGGGTGTCTTCGTTGCCGGTGGACAGCAAAAGCCTGTATGCCGACCGGGTACCAACGAAATGTGTACGGCCATGCAGCCATCTCAGGTTGTCGATGAGGTAGCCCTGACCCGCGCGCAGGCGTAGACACGGCGGCACGGGATCGGCACAAGGACGTTGATCCAGACCGCCGACGTCTAGATTGAGACCAAAAAGAACAGAATAGCCAGCGTAGCCATCCTGTCATTCAATCGGGAATCGATCCGTCGAGTTGCGCCAATCGTACGTATTCCGACAGGGGTCGCGTGGCGCGAAAGTACAGGTCGCGCAGAACGGGGCGTTTTCGCGGCCCGACAATTGCAGCCAGATCGGACAGCTTGATCGTCCCCAGTTCGGGCATGCCGATGCCGAGGTCGACCAGACCCCATGCCGTATCGCCATCATTCGGGTCGAGCGTGGCCAGCAACCACGTCGCGTGTGCGTCTGGCGTGAACAGCCTTACTACGGGTTCCGCATCACCCTCATGGCCGACTGCGTATGCCCGGGCGTTCGCGAGCAACTGCGCGCGCTGTTCCATCGTGATGAGTCGTTGAGTCATGGAAGTTACCTCCTGATAAGTTCAATCCACATCCAAATGAGTCGGTGCGGTAGTGAACGAGCACTGACTGCGCGACGTTGCCCACACCGTTGATGATGGCGACAACATCGATCACAACTACGTGGAGCCCTTGTATGGATCGCACACTAGCTTTCGTCTGCAATGCCCCAAACATTCGATATTGGACTACCCCTCCGCGTTGATGAGGAACTGGATCATGGTCACTTTCTCCTGGCACGGTTCGCTTCATGTCGAAACAGGCCAATACAGTTTGTCGCGCTCGTAGCGCGGGCACGTTCAGTGTCAAACGCGCATAACGAAATCCGTGGGGTGGTTTAGGTTGCTGTCGGCACCCCATAAAGCCTTGAACCCGCCGCATATAGGGGGACCAGCAAAGCGCAAACGAAAGAACAACTTGGTGATGCTCGTTTTTTATTCTACGAATTTCGTAGAGATGCGACAAGGGATTTCTACGATATTCGCAGCATGCGAACGAAAGAACCGGTCACCCTGTTTGGTCGTCGCCTGCGGCAAGCACGGCGGAGGGCTGACGTTCCTCAAGATCGCCTCGGCGTTCAGATTGGAATCGATGAGCACGCGGCCAGCGCCCGCATCAGTCGGTACGAGACCGGCGTCCACGAACCGGCGTTCGAGATTGCTGTGCGGCTCGCGAAAACTCTTCGGTTGCCGGCTGCATACTTCTATTGCGAAGACGACGACCTTGCTGAGCTGGTGCTTACGTGGGGGTGTCTTTCGAAAGCGGACCGCAATGACGTCAAAGCGCTGGCGGAAAGCAGACTGGAAGGGAAACGTCGAATCGGCTGAATTTGTGCTTGCTTACGCGGAGCCACCTCAATAAGTGGAATTGAAACAGGCTTACGCGGAATTCCCAGCGCCTCGTGGAGCGGATCACCGGCCGGGCTGCGTGAATGCCTTGGCCTCGCCCTAACAGCCCTCGCCCGCGATGTAATGAGCAATGGCCTTGAATACGACCTCCAGCAGTGTGAGGCGCGCAGTCATGTCGGTTCGTGCTCCGCGACCGCTCGGTACCGGGCCTCGAAGCTTCGGTGGGGTAACAGGAACGCCTGACAGCCTCCCTTCAATCATGGCAAACCAGCTTCAAGCCTGGGCAATTGTAGTTTCACGAAAGTGAAATTTCTCCGAACCTGCCCTGGCACTAGCCATCTCGCGGGGCTTCTGACAAAAGTCAGTGTCCGGACCGAGTGATGATCGTCAACATGATAGAGACGCCGACGACGCGACCGGCACGCCGTTGATCGCTTCGACGACAGGAAGGTCGGTAATCTCCTGGCAAGAGAAGGCGCAGACTTGGTTTCCCTTCACCCGAAAGGAGACCATGTTGGAAACCACCCTACTCCACCCGACGTGCCGGATTCCATGGAACAAAGGGATGGCTGACGGGCTAGAGGCCTCCGCTCAAGTCGAACGAAGTATGGGCAATACGAACCCGGCTCCAACTCACGTCAAACGTTTACCAGTGGGTCGCCTCCATCGGTCTGGACGACTCAGCCTACGGAACGTAATCGATCCGGCGTACCAAGGCCTCGCTGTTCAATCAAACCTGCGTGCAGTTCAACCGATTCTTGCCATACCAAGCTTGAAAGCACTGTGCGCTATCTTTATATCGAAATGGACGACGCCCTTGAAATGGCAGAGCAGACCGAACTGTAGTTAAGGGAGCCGGCCGGCGGTCGCTTGCCGGCCATGAAGCGTCGTTCGGTCGCTCCTTTACTAGGACGTTCGGACGCACGGTGTACACCCCAAATCCGCCGCTCAATGGCGACTACCTGCTTCGCCTTATGTCTCAGGCAACTCGCTGCATCCTTTGGCCCGTATCGTAGTGGTTTCCTGTGTTCTCTAAGGTTCGGCCACTAGCGGACCTTGGAGATCTTTGCGGGAAGCAGCCGTTAGGAATAAAAACCTCACAGAGACAAGCAATCATTGAGTAGGCACAATGCCGCCCTCATGCAACAGTGCCGAGTATGATTGCCATATATTGCGGTAAATTTTTTACAGAAGCTGCCGAAATGTACCTTTGAGCCAAGCGTCCAGGCTGCCGCAGCGTCGTGGAAGCGGCAGCAGTCTGACCTAGAGAGGCCGGATTTTCATCCAATAATCAGGGAAGCATGCAATGTTTGCAACGGCAGAGGCATTTCAAGAAATTATTGTGAGGCTGTCAGTTCTTCGCTATGTAATTACGTCGAACACAAGGCGAGGAAAGTATGACATTGCAACCGATGCTGAGGACTTCTTTGCTGGCTTCCTCAATCGATTGCAGGGCTGGGAATTAGTGAACCTCAACGTGACAGAGTATAAAAACTATCCGGCCATCGATCTTGGCGACAAAAATCGAAGGATTGCGATTCAAGTCACAGCAGAAAATACGATTGACAAAATCAGAGCAACCATAGAATCGTTCTACTCACATGATCTTCGAGACAAATACGACTTTCTCATTATTTTAATTTTGTCTCGAAAGTTGCAACATAACAGCGATATCCAAATACTGAAGAGGAGCTTGCATTCCCTAACTGTGTGGGACTTGGACGATTTGCTTGCTATTGTTGAACGTAACTTGAGGCTAGACGAAATTGACGACAGACAACGCAACCTCATTGAAAGCCTAGAAGATTTTACTCGCCGTCAGCTTCCGTCAATCGTTCGGGCACTTTCATACGACGATACGAGGAAGGCTGACGGCTTGCTCCGGAATCTTGAGGTTATCATTGGACACCCCCCTTCTTCAGCAAAAACCTTTCTGAACTCGTTCCTCAATGGACAGAATTGCGATGAATATCCGCTAGCTCTTGTGGAAATCACAAATCTCTACAGCCAACTTAAGGATCGTAGCTACATAGGAAATCGCCAAATCTTGGCTCATGCCATTCAGTACTCAATCACGTCTGATGAATTCAAATGGCGATTCCCGCAGTATGGAGGTCAATATATCTCTGACCAAATGTTGATATTTTATCCTGAAAATATTGCGCAATCGATGAGCTTTCATATGGGAGAGCAGTATCGGAGGCAAGTTCATGGATTGCAAGTCTTGGGCTGGAGTTGTCCTCTTGAGGATTGGCCCAATTTCCTGAGTGTAGAGTTGTACATTCGATCCCTCGATTCCAACTTCTTCTTCCTACTAAAGCAATTCCTGAAGAACGATGTGGAAAAGCTTCGCTCAGTGCTTGTCGATCTGGATTTCCGCCATCTGGACTGAGCTTCGAGTACAACCGCATGTTGAACGTCCGCTTTGGGCTCGACGAAAGTCAGCTCTGGGTCGGTTGCTTCCCGGAGGCGCCGTGGCTGGCTCTGACCGAAGTAGGTCGAACAGCGGTCCGCTGGCAACCTTACGAACAGGGCCGGCGCCGGCCATGAGCGGCCGTTAGTGCTACCGCGAAGCCCGCAGAACGGTAGCCTCAAAATCCTAGAGCAAGTGGGCTGTTTTCGACTCATTTCTTCTCCCGATAGGCAAGAAGCGAATCATCAAGCAATGACTGCATGTGCCGCCTACTCGCGTTGACATCGTTAGTCCTGTCCTCTGGCGCACCAGAGTGTTTCATTCATCGTCTTTCCAAGATGACCAAAACCTGGCAGAACTGAGTGACAGATCACGTTCCGGCAATACTGCAGCAAGCGAAGAAAAGTCGGCTTCAGCTTTCTCAACGCATGCAATAAGAGTCAAAACGAGAATTAGATGCAAACAGCTTTCCTGTTTAGATAGAGAAATAGTTGTTGCTCCATGTGCAATCATATTTCTCAAACCAGTGAGTTGATCAAATTCTTTGATAATCGACGTGTAGATCGAGTGTTTTGCTAGATCGATGTTGGGAAAAGTCGTGGCGACGAGATCTCTCAGTTTTTCAGACAGTCGCTTCTCATCTGACTCGGACTGGATTTTGTAGTTGATGAAAGACTCTATCGCACAATAATACATAAATTACGCGATTTTGTAGTCCTTCCTAAGCATCATTGCAAGACCTTCTGCGAGGATTCCAAGATGCGTATAGTTTTCCACGGCCGACGCACTTAGTCCCAAAACATCGCATACCACGTAGACGCTCCAATCATCTGGCTGAATACCGGAGTAGCCGGCCTTGTACCCACCTACAAAGGTGATCGTCTTCGCCGTGTTATCTATAACTGGTTGTTCTATGCCGTGCAACTCAAAGTCATTAATGCGATCGACGGAAAAGTCGATGCCTCCATTTTTAGCAATGACCTCGGAAAGAATTTCCTCACCATCGCCAATATCGCCATCGATTTCCAATTCCTCCCGAAGCTCTTCCAGTTCGCCATCGCCAATGATCGTTTCCTCGCTCTTATCAATGTTGATGACAAACTCCAAATTATAAGGAAAAGGGTGAGAATCAGAAAAGAAATAGGTTTCACTTTTGTGGCGGTCATAATATGAGATATTATAGTTGGGGGAATTGTCAATCTTAAAAGCGAGTCTTTGCTCAGAAAGCATGCCGATCGCGGAAAGAATCCTCAACTCGATTCCGGGAAGATTGCTGAATTTTTTGTAGTTCATTGTCGAAGCAAAATTTCCAGTTCCTGTAGTAAGGCCACGCCGACCGATAAATAGCCGGGGTTGGGGGCGGACATAGGTCCGGCGACGCACGAAATACATATCGTACCTTCTCGGCATGGATTGAGACTGAATCGCCCACTGTGAGCGGGCCCATCGACTATTGGGCAGAGTTCCCAATGGCCCCTTTAGAGTCATTCAGAGACGCTGGCGTCGCCAAGCCTTTGCGCAGATAGACCGACGCCGAGACCGGGCCAGGAGCAGACAATCGCACTCAACCACAGAGCGTCGGCTCGGCGAGCAATTTCAGCCATACGGCACCCGTCGAAGTCGCACGAGCTGAGCGGGGCACAGCATCAGCCTGCCAATGTAGCCGGTGGCTGCCGAAGGAATGCGCGGGCTAGAAAAGCTTCATTGGTTCGTCGGCGGAACGGATGTGTAAACAGTCGTCGCAGAGCCGAAGCGTCCCTGGTCCAGCCGCCGGCATATTCACCAACGCGTAGTCACGGGTCGGATCATCTGCACAGATACTGCAGACATCCAGACTTCCCGCTTGCCCAATGGCCACTTCAGTCATCGCGGCCTGCGTGGGATCCCATTCGCGCAGCGAAGCAAACCACTCAGGTGTGTGCGGACGGAGCAGCCGAGGAGGCGCGGGCTCAAGTAGTCCCTTGCGCTCAAGCCATGCAGTTGCCGCCTTAATGCGGCGAGCATGAAACCCCGCTAGAAGGTCGTACAGTTCTACCTGCAGGGCGAAGTATTGGCGAGGGTGCAACTTGTTCACGGTCACGTAGCCCGCGCGGTTCAGGACAAACCGGTTCTGGCACAACTTCTCGTCTGCCAGCAGCTCTTCGCAGTACCTCTTCTTGCGTTGCGCCGAGCCATCGTGCCCTTCCATCAAGGCGACGTGGTACTGCCAGGAATTTCTTTCGAATTCATCTCGCCACAATTCCAGGTACCTGGAAGATCGCAGGGCTTGCACAAGGTGGGCGTCTGCCTCGGGATGCTCCACCAAGTAGGCATCGATGTCGTTGAGCGACTCGATCTCAGAGGACAGCTTGCGGGCCTCCTGAAGTAGGGCGTTGGTTGAGTCCCGCATGGCCTGAACGTTGTCATTATTCTCACGCCAGTCAGCCTCTTCTTCTGGACTGAGATTCCTAAGCACATCAGGCACCTCAACAAGCGCCTCGCTCTTCAGCAACTCTCCAAGGTGGCAGAAGTCGGCATCCGATGCTAGGTTCGCGCCAGCATTGCGATAGGCCTGCGCTACCAAGCGCGAGCAGAACTGCCTCCGGCCGGCTACGAGACCAGCCAACACACTCTTGGCAGCCCCGGGCACGGAGTATCGAGTACCAACCGCAGCTCTGGCGAAGGAGATGACGGAGTGCAATTGGTCAGTCGTGAGTGGCTTCACCGGTCGAAGCACATGACCAGCGCAGCCTGGCTCAAGTATGATCCGCTCAAGGTTGCGCGCGTGAACGCCGTCGCCCGTGGAATCGATCACACTCGACTTACCTACACAAATCATGGCATGAGAGATGTCTGCGCCGATGACCTTACGGATCGCCCGGCTCATCAGTTCGGGCGTGGTCGTCAGGACAACATCGCCGGGCTGGATGAGGCCGGCGACGAACACTCTAGGCCGTAGTTCCGATTCATTCATCTCACAACTCATATGGTCATCGCTCCGTTGGGGGTGCTTGAGCGTCGGCGCCTTCGACGACGAACTCGTATCCCGCAGCGCTATGGCCTCCGAGGAGAGCCGACAGCCACCTCTGGCGGGTTAGGCCCAGATAATATCGCGCCCGCCATCATGATGAGAACGCAGCAGATCTGGACCGGCTGAGCAGCACGGGGACCGAGCCTTCGAGAGGAACATCAATCTAGCCGCCAGGCCAGAGAACAGCTACCGGGGTCGCCCTGGTAGCTGTTTCTCACTTCCTGCTACCACTGCGTGCAATGCGGCAAGACATACAGGGTGGCCCGCGTATCTCGTCCCTGATCAGAAACGGTGCCGGTGGCGACCCACAGGCTTCGGAGTGCCGAGCGCCCCGCCTTCGTCACGCAGGCGTTGCCTGCTAGATAGCGACGCGTAGCCGTTTGGCCCGTTCCTTGAAAGCCCGTTCGCCGCCTTCGAGGATGTCGCAAACGTGTTTCCGGATAATCGGATTTTCCAAGCTGCCGCTTTCGTATGAGATCTCTGGAAGCTGAGACGGCCGGTGCGGTCCGCAGTCCGCCACAATGACTTGTTCCGCGTCAGTATTCACAACCAGGTTGGCGTTGTGGGTGACGATGATGATCTGCCGGCGCTTCTTTGCCTCGCGGAAGCGGTTGACCAGTTCTTGGAAAATCGACTGCGGGTCTAGATTCTCCTCAGGCTGGTCAATGATGAGCGGTCGATCATCCTCCGCATCGATGGCAAGGTACAGCAACAGGAGCACAATCCCGCGTGTACCCGGCGAAAGTTGCTCGATGTCGACACCGTCGTACTGAAGACCGTAGCCTACAGAAATGTGCTCGGTGCTATAAAGCCAGTCGGATACGTCCCGTGCCCAACTACGGAAAGCGTCGCCATCGGGAATATGGGCCCTGAGATCGGCTTCGTTTGCTTTTACGAACTCGAGCAAAGCGCCGGCAGCGGTGGCCGCGCTGCCTGTCGACCAAGTGCTAAACAGCTTTTCCGTGGCTCGCTTTTGAAGTTCGCCGCGCCCTCGGAAAGGGCCGGTCTTGCGAAGATCGAGCAAGCTCTCACCTCTGGCAGCCCATTTTCCAATGTCAACGGCGCGTCTAACCGAGAATGACAACTTCGACAACGATCCGCCGGCTTGCTCAATTCTTTCCTTGATCGGCGCATACAACAACGCAAGTTCGGCCTCTTCTTCGACTATCCCGGCAAAGATCTGCGCGTACGCAGTGCGTCTGGCTTCGACAAGCTCCTTTATCTTGGTGTCTGACGCTTTGGCCCGCTCGATCTGCAGCAATATTTTTTTGAGCGCCGAGTCGGCTTTGGTGATCTTCTCGGACAGACTTGTGTAACGCTTTGCGTTCTGGACGTCGATCCCCACGAGGTTCTTCAACCGGTTGAATTCGCGCTCAAGCAAGGCAAGCGTCTGGTCGCCCAAGTTGGCGGCGTCATGGATCAGTGGGACGTTCGGAGCGGTCCCTGGGTCTACTGTTTTCTGCACTCCCTCCACGGCGACGACACCTCGTCGCGCATCGGCAAGACGGGTTTCAAGGAGGGCGTCGACGTCGCCGGCAAAGTCGAGCTTGAATTGATCCCAATCCTGCATCGATAGCCCGGTTTCTTCCCTTCGTTGCTTAAGGTCTTCAAGATGTTCCGCCACTTCACGAGTTCGGAAATCCACGACATCTTGTTTCAAAAGCTGCAGGGCACGTAGCTTCCGCTTCGCCCGGTCCACGTCCTGGCGCTTTCGATCGACCGCTTCTGATACCTGTTCCAGGCGAAGGGCGCGCGCTTCGTTCCCCTTGCCGAGCAGTGAACTCCGGTCCTTCTTATCCTTCTCGACTGCAGCCTTTCGCTCATCGCGGTCCTTTTCCAATGCTTTGAGACCATCCTTTCTTACGCGCTCTTCTGTGAGTTCTGCTGATGCTTTTTCAAGGGCCTGCTTGTTTCTGGTTTGCTTGTCATGCGAGGCTTCGAGCCTGATGCTTAGCAACTCCTGAAACGTGTCAGCGCCGAGCCTGTCGGAATAAGGATGCGCATTAAAAATGACGCGTTCTATCTCTTGCACAAGCTCATCGTTTGGACCATCGGCCGAGCATAGCTGATCCACGAATTGCTGAGACATGTATTGCACATGCGGGTGGTCCAGCGGTTCTTCGGGGTCAGTGGGTGCAAGCTCGGCGTAAGTCTGCTCACCGGATGTCCAATGCAAACGAGCCTCGCTGGGGCCGAGGAAAGCTCTTGCTCGGTATAGAAACGACTTATCGTTGGACCTTGGCGACAGCGAGAGACCGGCGGCCGCGATAATGTCAGCTAAGGCTGTTTTTCCCGAGCCTCTGGCTCCAATAATAGCGACGAGGCCCGAATTGAGCTCGATCTTGCTTCTCGACAACCAGCTTGCGTTGGATACAGAAATCGAATCAACTGTCGCGCCGGTCAGCGCCCCTCTCGGCGGTTCCTCGCCGATAAATGCTCGTTCGCCTGGCTCAATGCATACCTGCTTTAACGTTTCGAACCCAAGGTCCCCTTTTATCCAGCACATACGCTTGATGTCGGGCACGCCGACCTTGCTCGAGGTGTGAGCGTCGGAGCCATGCAGGCAAGGTTTCGGCCCGTTGTATTGCCGCTGCAGCTCCTCGAGTGATACGCCTTCTTTGCCAAGCCAAAAACTCGCTTGCTTAGGATTGCCGCTGAAGATGATGTTGGCGAACCGTTCGAGTTCCTTTCGCAACGCAGCGAAGGATGCGGTATCGTCCCGTAAGCCGGACGTGCCGTCCTTCTCGCCTCCAGCGACAGCGACAAGGACGTTTTTTCGGGCCCATTCTGAGTTGTCGACGGCCCGTTTGAGGTCTGCGAGCGTTACCTTGAACTGGTTGGCGCCTTCTGTGCGAGCTGCGCCATCGTCAACGATCTTGGGGTTATGAGCGCGGCCGAGGCGGATCAGGTCTGTGCGCTCGCATCGGTATATCTCGCCTTTGTACGAAAACTGGAGCTCCCGCAAGAACCGGTGAATACGGTCGACATGGTCAAGATCGTCGGGGCAAAACAGCAAATGTAGATTGATCGCGGACGCCTTTGAAGTCTCGATACTGAGCCGGAGTTCAACGTTGGGAAAGATGAATTCGACGTTTGGAAGACGTCCGTCTTCCTTGTATTTGAGCGCCATCACATAACCTTCGATACCGAAGTAATCGGTAATGCCCAGCGCGCGCAGCAACGGCTTTGTGTTTTCGGCGGCATTCAAAAATGCGTCCCACGGATCGGTGCCGCCATACTGGTCGTTCATAGCGGTCCCAGGCACATGGATGTGTGGATCCCATCGATGCCATACCGACCCTCGCGCATTGCCACCGTCGAATCTCTTTGTCATTTTTCGTTCCCCGGATCTGTTAGCTGACCGGTTGTAAGCGCCTACCTGTCCCGGTCCCGGCGAATAGTCTAAAGCATTACACGGGGCGATAGATGTATGTAATCAGCATGGGCATCCAATTGAACCGCCCTTCTGTCGTATCGTGCGTAACATCACCTCCTTTATGTCGGTCCTACGAAAATTCGCATCGACTGCATTCGAAGCTTGAACCGCCGATAACGACTAAGCTAGATCGCTGACCGGTCTCATCGTCGAACGGGTGCTCTGAAGTTGCTCCGTAAAGGTCGTCAGCGGGGTGGACGAAAGTCCGTTGCACAGTCGATATCGGCCCTCTGCCGTGCTTGGCTCCCGCGCAACGCATTGCTTTCTAGGCGCGAACGCGAAGCAAGTTTGCCCGCGTGCAAGAAGTGCCATAGCGTTACATCACTTGCATCGACTCATAGATTCCCAAATGGGTTCGAGAGATTTACCCCGCTCTTCAAGCATGACTCGATATCGTGTTCACCGGCAGCATCAATAGCCGCCCATTCTCCCTGCGCTTGATGTTGTGGCAGTGATGGAGTTCTCTAGCATCGATGAGGTCAACGATGACTTTGCTGTTCTTCGTGAGCAGCGTCTCGGTACCAGCCGTGAAGTGCGGCAGTCGCACGCGTGTACTCCGTCTCCAAGAAGAGTGCCACGACCAGCTTCGCCACAGCAGGTCGCGCCGTTCGCCCGCGATAGCCACCATGCATATGTCGTGAAACGCTATCGGGGGTCCACTATGAGCAGTGACAAGGAACACGCCACGTTCGCGCTGCCTCATCCCGGAAGCGCGCGGTACGCTGATATGCCACAGTTTCCAGGAAGGGCCGCCCTTCCCTTTCGACGCACTATCCGTCGACCTGAGCTTCACCAAATCGTGCCACTGGCCGACACCACGATCTATGAAATGGAGCAGCGCGGCGAATTCCCGCGGCGCTTCCTCCTGAGCGCCCGCTGTGTTGCCTGGGATCTAGAGGAAGTTGAGGCCTGGATCGACGCACGCAAGCAAGCGTCTCAGTCCGAACGAGACAAGACAGCTGTCGGCCCGGATGTCCGGCAGCGTAAGCATCGTCCCGTGCGAAACAACATCGACAACAAATAACACTAGCGGATATAAACCTTTGCAAGCCCCGAGTTGGTTTTAGCTAAAAGAAAAAAGATCATTAATGACGATCTTCTTTCTGGAATGGCAAACCTCTACCCGAGCGGCATTTGATACCCGGAAGACCCCATGCCACCCTTTGCTCACAAGGTGGCACTCAGCACCAGCACCACGTCATTCTCAGGCAATAGCTTCGGCACGTAACTCTGCCCATCGATCCAGGCATCGACCATGTTGGCCCACTCTTGCAGCATGTGGCGCCGCTGTTCCGCGTACTCTGCCTTGTTGTAAATCGAGCGCGAGGAACGCCCGTCCTCGTGCGCCAGGCACTTCTCAATCCAATCGCGATTGAAGCCGATTTCGTTCAGCAGTGTCGAGCCGGTACGGCGCAGGTCATGGACGGTGAACGCTTCCAGCGGCAGACCTGCGGTCTTGGCCCGCTCGGCGATGGTCTGCGTGACCCGATTCAAGGTCGCGTTAGACATGCAACGGTCGGCATCGTAGCGCGACGGCAGTACGAATTTGGAGCCAGCCGCGCAGGTATGCAACGCCACGAAGATGTCGAGCGCCTGACGCGACAGATAGACCACATGCGGGTTGCGCCCCTTCATTCTTTGCTTCGGGATCGTCCAGGTCGCGTTCTCGAAGTTGACTTCATCCCAAGTGGCCTGGATCAGCTCGCTCTTGCGCACCAGCGTCAGCAGGATCATTCGCAGCGCCAGCCGAATGGTCGGATAGGTCGCCACCAATTCCATCTGCCGAGCCATCAGACGGATCTCCTGCGGCGACAAGGCACGATCCTTCGGCACAAAGATCGCGATCGATGCCGCGCCCACGCCGTCGGCCGGGTTGTCCACCTTCTCGCCATGCAGGATGGCGAAGGCATAGACCTGCTTCACGATGTCGCGGACATGTACCGCAGTCGCGGGCGCGCCGCGCGCTTTCACCTTGTTGCAAAGAGCACGCAGGTCATCGGCAGTGATTTCGTTGAGCTGGCGATTCTGGAAGACCGGCAGGACATCCCGATCGACGATGTGCTTGCGCATCGCCTTGGTGCTGTCGGCCATTCGGGCACCCTCCAGCCACTTCCCGGCTATGTCGCCAAAGGTCTTGGCGGCGGTTAGCCGGCGCTTCTCGCGCTGCTTCTCCTGCGCCGGGGACTTGCCTTGGGCGAGCGCCTTCTTGGCGTCGATCAGCTTTTCGCGGGCCAGGGCCAGCGAAATGCCGGCCGGGCCGTAGCGGCCGATGGTCAGCGTCTCACGGCGACCGTTGAGACGGAATCATAGCGGAAGGTGACGGTACCGGCGGGCGATACCGTCACGTACATGCCGTCGCGGTCAAAAGCCTTGTAAATCTTGGACTTAGGCTTGAGGTTACGCAGTGCGGTGTCGGTAAGCATCGAGCTTTTTCCTCCTGTTTATGACGGCTTTTACCGTCAGGGGTCAGGAGACCTGCTGATGCCCGGAAAGCCGCATAAAACAAGCTTTCCCGAGGAGACTTTTACCGTCAAAGACCGCTTTGGTCTGGATAGTAAACGGGAGGGTCTAAGTCAGGCCTCCGGTTCTTACCGCCACTTCCACCGCCAACCTGTTCTGCTGGCCAGCGATAGCCACCGATAACTGCTGAGACGTATTTCTTTATAAATCAACACGTTAAGACAGCATTTCGATAGCCGACGATAGTCCCCGAAGGAACTCAAATCACTCCACTCGATCATCAACAGGTCGCCCAAACCCGCATGGTGAAAGGGAATGGACATGACCGGCATGCCGCTCTACCGTCGTTTTTACCGTCGGAGGCGCTCACCTTTTGCTGAAGCGAGAGATGGAGCGATTTGCGGGCTGTCGACTCTTGCGACACTATCATCAATCAGAGTCAAAGAAGCAGAAGATTTTCTCGCCGGGGAAACCGCAACGAGCACCGGCCCACAATGCGCCACAGGATGTAAATGCATGGCATCCCGCCACTCTTGGCGCCCCCGTTGGGCCAGGGTATTCGGCTGGAAAAAGACTTGCGCATGGAGATGCCGCGGATCAACTCAGACCATCGGTAAGCGCCCGGTGAACCCGTCTTGAAGGGAAGCAGGAGAGCAAGGAGCATCGTG
>NZ_DBHKYV010000021.1:0-129101 GCF_057315035.1 Cupriavidus sp.
AGGATGCGGCGCGTCAGGTGGTGGCCGATGAAGCCGTTGACGCCAAGAATCAGGACCTTTTTCATCGGTTTTCCTCTCTGGACTGTGCAGTAATGATGTTCTGGAATTCGGTTGCGGAAACCGGGCTTGCATGGTCGGCCGAGGGGCCTTCCAGCAGTTGCAGCACGCGCAGCGCGCCGCCATCGCCGCAGATCGCCACGATGCGGCCGTCAATAACGTGCAGGCCTGGCTGCAGGCCTGCCGGCACGGTGCCAGCTTCGAGCCGGCGCGCCTGTGCCACGACAAAGCGTCGGGCACCAAGATCGGTGAATGCGCCGGGATAGGGCGGCGCCACGGCACGAACCAGGTTGTAGACCGCCGACGCCGGTTGCCCGAAATCGATGCGGCCATCTTCGGGCTTGCGGCCCGAGAAATAGCTGCCGTCGGCCAGCCGGTTCGGCCGCTTTGGTATCTGACCCGCCATCATCGGTGGCAGCGCGCGCCACAGCGTCTGCTCTGCCGCTACCGTGACCTTCTCGAATACCTGTCCAGCCGTATCGTCGGGCAGGATCGGTACCGAAGTCTGGTCGACGATATAACCAGCGTCCGGCTTCGCTTCCATCGCATGCAGCGTGGCGCCGGTCTCGGTCTCGCCGTGCAGCACGGCCCAGTTCACCGGCACGCGGCCGCGATACTTGGGCAGCAGCGAACCATGCATGTTGAAGGCCCCGTGCGGCGCGATGGCCAGCACGTCCGCCGGAATCATCGAGCGGTAGTAGAACGAGAAGATGACGTCGGGCCGGGCCGCGCGCACGGCATCGGCCAGTGCAGGATCTTTCGGATCCTCGGCGTACAGGAACGAAAGGTTCAGCTCGGCAGCGGTATCGGCCACGCGCTGGAACCAGATGTTCTCGTCGGGACGGTCACGATGGGTAATCACCAGCGCAACATCCACGCCCTGCGCATGCAGTACGCGCAGGCAGCGGTCGCCAACGTTGTGGTACGCAAATACTACGGCGCGCACGATTCCTCCGGAGTCATTTCCTGGTTGCGCGGGTCGCGCTCCAGTACGGCCTGAATGCGGTAGCGGGGGCGGTCGCGCACCTCCTGATAGATACGGCCGATGTATTCCCCGAGCAACCCGATGCCGAACAGCATGATGCCGATCAGGAAGAAGTTGAAGGCGAACAGCGTGAACACACCCTGGACTTCCGAGCCTAGCAGGAAGCGGCGAATCAGCAGTACCACGAACAGGCCGGCCGACGAGATCGACAGCATGGTCCCGATTGCCGAGAACCACTGCAGCGGCACGATCGAGAAGCCGGTGACCAGGTCGAAGTTCAGGCGGATCAGCTGGTACAGCGAATACTTGGACTCGCCTGCGTGACGCTGCTCATGCCCCACCTCGATCTCGACCGGATTCGACGAGAACGTATAGGCCAGCGCCGGAATGAACGTATTGACCTCGCGGCAGGCGTTGATCGTATCGATGACATTGCGGTCATAGGCGCGCAACATGCAGCCCTGGTCCGTCATCTTGATCTTGGTGATGCGTTCGCGCAGGCGGTTCATCGCGCGCGACGCATAGCGACGGAACGCCGTGTCGTTGCGCTGGCGACGGATTGTGCCGACATAGTCGTGGCCCTTGCGCATCTCGGCCACCAGGCGCGGGATTTCTTCGGGCGGATTCTGCAGGTCGGCGTCGAGCGTGATGACAATGCGTCCGCGCGTATGCTCGAAGCCGGCCAGAATCGCCATATGCTGGCCGAAATTGCCGTTGAACAGGATCACCCGGGTCACGTCGGGGCGCTTGTGGAACTGGGCGGCCAGCATCTGCGGCGAGCGGTCGACGCTGCCGTCGTTGACGAAGATGACTTCGTACGAGTCGCCCATGGCGTCCAGCGCCGGGTAGACGCGATCGAACAGCGCCTGCAGGCCATCTTCCTCGTTGTAGACGGGGATAACGACCGAGACCTCGACCTGGCTTAGTGAGAGAGACTTTTGCATGTTTCGCTAAGTGTTGCGCAAACCCGTTCCACGTCGGCGGCCTGCATGGCGGGGAACAGCGGCAGCGTGACGATGCCGCGGCCAATACGTTCGGCATGCGGCAGCATGCCTTCGCGCCAGCCCAACGACCTGAAATGGGTGAAAAGATGGATCGGCGGGTAATGCACGCCAGTGCCCACGCCACGTTCGCGCATGGCTTCCATCACGTGCTTGCGGGCTTCGGCCGGGCCACCCCGCAGCCGGTCGGTGGGCAACACCACCTGGAACATATGCCAGTTGGTGGTGGCCACGTCGGGGTCGCGAGCCAGTGGAAGTTCGATGCCAAGGTCCGCCAGCCCGGCTTGCGCCGCGCAGCGGAAATAGGTCTCGGCCAGTTCGGCACGGCGGGCGGTAATGGTGTCGAGGTTCTTGAGCTGCGCGAGGCCAATTGCCGCATTGACGTCGGTCAGGTTGAACTTGCCGCCGGGCTCCTCCACATCCATGCCATCCATGCCGGTACGGATCACGCCCTGCAACCGCAACCGTTCGGCACGTTGGGCTTCCTCGGGTGTGTTCATCACCAGGCAGCCACCTTCCACGGTGGTGATGTTCTTGTTGGCCTGGAAGCTGAAGCTGACCAGGTCGCCAAACGCGCCGATACGCTGCCCGCGCCAGCGCGAGTCGATGGCCTGGGCGGCGTCTTCGACCACGCGCAGGTTGTGGCGCTGCGCAATCGCATAGAGGCGGTCCATGTCGACGGGCAGGCCCGACAGGTACACCGGAATGATCGCGCGCGTGCGCGGCGTGATCGCGGCTTCGACGGCATCGAGATCGATATTGCGCGTGCGCGGGTCAATGTCGACGAACACCGGCTTGGCACCAACGGTCAGGATCACGTTGGCCGTGGCCACCCACGTAATGGGCGTGGTGATGACTTCATCGCCGGGGCCGATATCGGCAATGCGCAGCGCGATTTCCATGGTCGCGGAGCCATTGGAGAACGTGCGCACCGGGCGTCCGCCGAACAGGTCTGACAGCGCGGCTTCAAATGCCTGCACCTTGGGACCGGAGGTGATCCAGCCCGAGGCCAGCACCTTGCCGACCTCGGCAATGGTGGCGTCGTCGATATTGGGGCGCACGAACGGCAGGAAATCCTGCGGAGCGGAAGCAGTCATGTTCGTCAGGAACGGGCAATCAGGAAAACGCCAGCCAGTATCAGCACGATGCCGGCCATGCGCAAGGGACCGATCATCTCGCCAAACAGCCAGTAGGCGGCCAGCGCATTGACCACATAGCCAAGCGACAGCATCGGATAGGCAATCGAAACGTCCACGCGCGACAGGCCGACGATCCAGACCCCCACGCTGATTACGTACAACGTGAGGCCGCCGATCACCGGCCATTGCGTCAGCACGCGGAAGGCGGTGGTCAGCAGCGTGGCGCGGTCAATGGTAATGGCGCCCACCGCATTGGTGCCGGCCTTGAGCAGCAGCTGTGCACAGGCATTGAGCAGCACGCCTGCGAAGATAAAAGCGAAAGTCGAAAGTGTCATGGGGCGGTCTTGTGTTCCTGGGCCTGGGCCGGCAACGGGAAGTTGCTGGCAACGACGCGGCGGACATCTCGCGCCACTTCGTACATGGGCACATGCTGTGCCACCAGGCTGTCATAGGTTTCCGGCGACATGATACCGAGCGCGGGCTGCCCATCCTTCCATTTGGCGACGAAGGCCTCCATGGTCGGCAGCCATTTGGCTGGCTCCTGTTCGGTGCCGAACTCGAGTTCGTCGGGGTGGGCAACCATCGTCAAGGTACGTCCCAGGTAAAACGGCAGCGTGTGATCGAGTACTCCCACGCCATACAGTGGCATGTCGTCCTTGAGCACGGCCTTGATGGCCGGCACCATGTCGATGCCCGAAGCGCGGCGGCCCATGACCTCATGGGCCAGCAGGCCGATCGTGCAGGTCAGGAACATCGCCAGCGCATATGCCGTAATGCTCGGGAACAACCCGCGTGTGCGCAGTAGTCGGCGCGCCAGCAACATGCCCGCCAGCAGTACCGCGAAGGCCACACCAATATAGACGGCGAACGCGCGGAATACCTCATTCGGATTGGTCGGCCGGTCCAGCGTAGCCACGAAGGGGGCGGCAATCAGGCCGAGAACGGCCAGCACCAGCAGCGCGTTGATCTGGCGGTTCCACGAGCGCTCGTTGATCTGGTCCAGTGCCACGCCGGCCAGGATGGCCAGTGCCGGGAACACCGGCACGATATAGCCGGGCAGCTTCGACCCGGACATGCTGAAGAACACGAAAATCGCCACGAACCAGATCAGGCTCATCAGTGCGGGCTGGAATGGCTTGCCACCCACGCCACGCGCGGCGCCGGCACGGTCGCGCACCACATCCCACATGCGCGGTACCAGGCCCAGCCACGGCAGCAGGCCAGCCAGCAGCAACGGCACGAAGTACCAGATCGAGCCCTTGCGGGAATGTACCGTGGAGGTATAGCGATCCCAGTGCTCGTGGATAAAGAAGAACTGCGGAAACTCGGGGTTGCGCGTGGAAACCAGCCAGAACCAGGGCACCGTGACCACCAGCATCGCCAGGATGCCGGTACCCAGATGCAGGCGGCGCCACAGGCCGATGTCACGCGTCACCAGCGAGTAGACCACCAGTACCAGGCCGGGCAGGGCAATACCGACCAGCCCCTTGGTCAGGATGGCTACGCCCATCGCGATCCAGCAGGCCAGCATCCAGCCGCGCCGGGCGGCGGACGATGCGTCGGGATGCTGGGCCAGCAGCATGCACGCCAGCACGCAGGCCAGCGCGCCCGAGAGTGTCATGTCCAGCGAATTGAAATGGCCCGCCACGCTCCACATCGGCATGGCCAGCATGGCCAGACCGGTCAGCAGGCCCACGCGGCAACCGAACCAGCGGGCGGCCGCCAGCATGGTCACGCCCAGGCCCACGATGCCCGATAGCGCCACACACAGACGGGCCTGCCAGTCACCCACGCCGAACAGCTCGTAGGCGATGGTGGTCACCCAGAGGTGGAAGGGCGGTTTTTCGAAGTATTTCAGTGCGTTGTAGCGGATCGTGACCCAGTCGCCGGTCACGAACATTTCGCGCGAGATCTCGGCGTAGCGGCCTTCGTCGGGGCGCAGCAGATGGCGGGCATCGAGCGTGCCGAACCATACCAGCAGGATGCCGATGACTATCAGAACGATCATGCCAACAGGCAGCCCGGCTTGGCGCGTGGGCGAAGAACTACGCATATCTCTCCTGAAATGGCCGGATACCCGGAAGCCGTTTGCGGAAGCCGTTCGTAAGGCCGCCTTGTGGCGGACACCCCACAACGCAGCGCGGCCGGAATTGGTGGACATCGAGGCCCGATACGGCCGTGCCGGCCATGGCGGGTCCCGGAAACGCACTGTCCGGCTGGGTCTTGCCGCGGCGCCGAGTGGCGCGGGCGCGCAATGTTAGCACGAGAGCCTTGAGCGCCCCGTCGTTTCGCCGCTCCGGTCATGTATCAGACAACCCCGAGCCCATTTGCGGCAACGGGATTTCGCGTAATACTGTGCCATTCCGGAGCGCCATCGGCAGATGCTGAGCGGCGACCGGCCATTTGGAAACGGGTGATGGCAATGAAATCGGCGCTACTGCTGTTACTGCTGACTAGTGTGATGAACGCGGCATTTGCACAGGCATCGGCGCCCACTGCGGCACCGGTTTCGGGCATGTCACCGCCCCTGCCTGGCGGGGCCATCTTGTGTGACGCGCCCTGGTTCCGCTCCGGTTCGCGCGTGCAGCTGGAAGGCGACGGCTCGATGCCGATGTCGATCACCATGACGCTGCGCGATGTCATGCGTACCGCACGAGGTTGCAGTGCCCAGCTCGAAGTCCGCTCCAAATCGGCGCTATCAGCGTTAATGGGGCCGCCGGTCGTGATGGACCAGGTCCACGAGATCAATATCGACCGCAGTGCCGCCACGGCTCGGACGCGCATCGACAGCCGCAACGCGGTGATCAATGCGCGCGCCCGCTATGCGCGGATGTTCGGCGAAGCATCGTTCCAGGGCAGCGGCGTATTCAACTACGCGGGCGTGGAAATCCGCGAGGGCGCGATGCTCGAAGGCGAGACCTTCCAGTCCAGTGTGTCGCTCAAGATCTATCCGCTCGGCAAGGACGAGGTCGTGGGAACGATGCAGGCCCTGCATGCCTCGATCATCGTCGGCTCGCGCCATGTTGGCCGCAAGCAGATGATCAATACGGTGATGGGCCGCAAGGAATGCATGCCGATCACTTATGAAAAGCGCACCTCGCTCGGGCCGCTGATGGTCGGCGACGAACTGCTGAAACTGGAACCCAGCGTCCTGCACGTGACCGACTGGTACTGTCCGATGGAGGCCTTTGTACTGCGCACGGAAATCCGCCAGAACAATGAAGTCCAACGGGTCGACGTAACTGCGCTGGAAATGGATGTCAGTGAGGAGGGGCGGTGAGGATGGTTGACTGCGGTCTGACGCGCGCATAGTATCCTTCCAAACTACGTGCAAGCGGGTGCAAAACCGTAGTGCCGCCTGGGTGACCAGGCCCCACCTGGAGTGGGTAGTCTGCAAGTTTGCAGATAGAGAGTCCCGCCTACGACGGCTGCCTTTTTTGGCAGCCGTTGGTCTTTCTGGCGGGAGTTGCTGATCTCAAAATAAGAAAGGAGCCCAAAGGCTCCTTTCATGATCATCGGAAACGTCTCAATCAATTCCCGGTCGTCGGCTTCTTCGTAGCCGCCTTCTTGGTCTTCGACTTCTTCGGGGCGGCGGTCGACTGGTCGGTCAGGTCGGCGCGCGTGCTCTTGTTCGCGCCCTGTGAATACGGGTCGAACTTGTCGCCCGACTTCGCGCCCTGGCTGTAGGTGTCGAACTTCTCGCCCGACTTGGCGCCTTGCGAATACGGGTCGAACTGCTTCTTGTCCTGCGCGACCGCAGCCACGGAAGCGGTGGCGAGACCCAGCGCGATGGCCGTGGCGATGAACTTGTTCATGGAAATCTCCTGAGTGATGCCGCCTTCCGGCGGTTCGCGTTTTTGCGTTGCGCCGGTTCTACCGTATGGTATGACCGGACTCAGGCCAGTGTGGACAACGGCGCAAGGGCCGTCAACTCAGGAGTTTTCCGGGGGATACTTCGGAAAAATGCCTTGTTCGGCACTCTTATTCGGTCACTGCATCAGACGGATGTTTCCAGGCGTTGATGACTTCCGCGGAAGGCGCCAGTGCCAGGTTGGTGCCACGCGCGCCGATCGGTTGCTGGAACCAGCGCTTCTGCAAGGCGGCGACTTCCGGGGTGGCGAAGGTCCGGGCCAGTGTCTGGTCGACCAGTTGCTTCCACTCGGGGTCGGCCTTCGACAACATCAGCGCATTCTGTTCGACGGACAGGGCCGGTCCGACGATCACGTACTCTGACGGATTCTTCGACTTGGCGCGCAGCCCGGCCAGCAGCACGTCGTCCATCACGAAGGCCTGGGCGCGGCCCGTTTCCAGCAGCAGGAACGATTCGCCGTGGTCGTTGGCGTAGACGTCGCGGAAACCGTACTCGCTCTTCAGGCGACGCACGTGGCGGTCTCCCGTCGAGCCCGCGCTGGTGACCACGGTCTTGCCGCGCAGGTCATTGAACGACTTGATGCCCGAATCGGCGCGCACCAGCATGCGTACGGTCGACACATAGTGCGACACGCTGAATGCCACCTGCTTCTGGCGCTCGAGCGTATTGGTATTCGGCGCGCAATCGAGGTCCACCAGCCCGTTGACCACGGTGGGCACGCGATTCTGCGGTGTCAGCGGCAGCCAGCGTACCTTGAGGTCCTTCAAGCCCAGCTTCTGCTTTGCTGCGTCAGCCACCCGCAGGCACAGGTCCACCGCGTAGCCGGCCGGCTGGCCCTTGTCGTCTCCAAACGAAAACGGCAGTGCGGATTCGCGGTATCCAAGCGTGATGGTGCCGGTGTCGCGAATCTTGTCGAGAACCGGGCTGTCGGCATGGGCCGTGGGTAGCAGGGCGGCGCCCAGTGCGAAACCGGCAAGCAGGCGGGAGATGACACGGAAGGAAGCAGGCGACGACATATTCAGGGTCAAGCGACGAAAGTGCAGACAAGGACGGAAGGGTAAACCCGCGCCCTTTGCGGACGAAGAACTTCTTTCTTATTAGCTAATGCCCGGAAACAGGGCGCAGGCCGATGTCGGCGCACCACATGTACGCCTGCTTACAACCGTTACGCCACAGGTTACCCATTGTGCACATGATCCAGGCACCAATCCGGGTACAATGCGAGCCATTTTGTATCTTTGACATAACAAATGAGCCCCCGTCCTTCCCGTCTGGCGTGTGTCGACGCTCTGAAGGCGGTCAGCTCGCAGCTGATCGTATTACACCATCTGGCCTTCTATGGGCCGATGTCCGACGCCGCGCAGCCGCTGGCGCCCGGTTTGATCGGCTGGCTGGCCGACTATGCGCGCATCGCGGTGCAGGTATTCCTGGTCATCAGCGGTTTCCTGGCCGCGCGGAGCCTGGCGCCGCAAGGTCATCTGACCGTGCAAAGTCCAATCGCCACGGTCTGGCGCCGCTATCAGAAACTGGTCGTGCCATTTGCCGCAGCCATACTGATTGCGATTGTGGGCGCGGCAATTGCCCGCACCTGGATGCAGCACGACTCGATCCCGGCCGCGCCGCATCTGGCACAGTTCGTGGCCCATATCCTGCTGCTGCACAACATCCTGGACGTGGACGCGCTGTCGGCCGGCGTCTGGTATATCGCCATCGACCTGCAGTTGTTTGCGCTGCTGGTATTCGCACTCTGGTTTGCGCGCGGGGTATCGCGTGAAGCGTTGCCGCTTGGTGTGCCGGTGGTAGCGGCCCTGGCGGTGGCTTCGCTGTTCTGGTTCAACCGCGATGCCAGCTGGGATATCTGGGCGATCTATTTCTTTGGCGCCTATGGCATGGGCACGCTGGCGTTCTGGGCCTCCAATCCCGATCGGTCGCCGCTGGCCTGGATCACGCTGGCAGCCATTGGCATGGCCGCGCTGGTGGTCGATTTCAGGCTGCGCATTGCCGTGGCATTGGTGACCGCGCTGCTGCTGGCGCTGTCGCGCCGTGGCGGCTGGCTGGAGTACTGGCCGGGCGGACGCCTGAGCGCCTATTTCGGCAAGATCTCGTACTCGGTGTTCCTGGTGCATTTCCCGGTCTGCCTGGTGGTCAACGCCGTGGTGTCGCATCTGGCGCCGGGGCAGCCATGGCTCAATGCCGCAGGTATGGTGTTGGCCTGGGTCACCAGCAACGTGGCCGGAGCGCTGTTCCATCGCTATGTGGAAGCGTCCAATCCGGTCCTGGCAGTTGTGAAGTGGCTCACCGCCGATCTTCCGGCCCGGGCAAGAGTACGGGTCGGCGAACGGGCAGGCAGCTGAATACCTGTTTGCGATGGATGTAAAAACGGCACGAACCTCAGGGTACGTGCCGTTTTTGTTTGCGCGCTGTCCGCAGCGCTGGCAGGCCGCTATCGGGCCGCAATCGGGCCGCCATCAGGCGGTATGCGACTTCAGCGTTTGCAAGGTCGATGGATCACTGATGACGCGATCCCAGGTTACCGCTGATCCTGCGGCGACCGGCTGCTTTTCGATTGCGTGGTCGCCGGATAGCACGCAACGCACGCGTGGCTGTCCGTCCGTCAGCAGGGTCATGCAGGCCTTGGGCAAGCTGTCTGCCTGATTGGATTCCGTAGCGCGAGCCATGGCGGGTAGCGCCAGTAGTGTGCCGGCCAGAAGCAGCACACTTGCGGCGAGGGGTGGGGACGACTTTCTCATTTTTGCACTCCATGCACGAAACTGAAACTGAACCCGATCCGGTTCTGCTTTCATGCATGAAGTATCTGCAGCCGCCTGAGCCGTCGGAATAGCCGAAGTCTCAAATCACCTCACTTCACCTCACCTCGTGCCGCGTGCCGGAAACTGGTGCGTATGCACTGCAAAGTATCGGGTCCGGCATGGCCGGGCATCTGCCTGGCACGCGTGCGGTGCGTACGGGATGCCACTAACGGTAACAACCCCAGTTGGGTGTTGGCATGAACGTTGCCTACTATGGAGATGCAAACCTGACCATTTGGTCAGGATTCCTGTTCCGCTCCATTACCAGGAGACGAGGCTGCCATGTCCGACCATATCGTCCTGACCTCGCACGCGCGCCGCGACAAGCCGGCCGAGCCGATTCACTGGGGCGCCCCAACGGCGGCCGAGCGCGGACCGGTGATTGCCAGCCTGACGGATCCGGTGCAGCACAACGTGATCGGTACGCATGGCGGCGCCTACGCCATCTATCGCGCGCTGGCCGTGGCAGCGGGCAGCCTGCAACGGGCCCATCGGCCCGACCTGACCGATACGGCGCCAGCGGAACCGATTGGCCCCCATGCGCAATGGGGCGACCCCGACAAGATCGTCTCGCTCGACCCTTGGGGGCATCTGGTTTCCACGGCATTTGCGGGCCGCATTGCCGCGGGATTCGATATTCGTCCAACCATTGCCATCACGCGTGCGCATATCAATATGCCCGAGCTGGTGGCCGCGATTGCGGCGGGACGGCTCAAGCCCGATGGTGAAATCCTGTATGCCAATGGCGATGTACGCGTGACCAAGGCCGCGATCGACCCGGTCTGGTATCTGCCCGGCATTGCGCGTCGCTTCAATATCAAGGAAAGCATTCTGCGGCGCAGTCTGTTCGAGCAGACCGGCGGCATGTTCCCGGAACTGGTGACACGCCCGGACCTGAAGGTATTCCTGCCCCCCATCGGTGGCATGACGCTTTATTTCGTTGGCGATGTCAGCAAACTCGGCAAGCCCGAGACCAAGGTTGCATGCCGCGTGCACGACGAATGCAATGGCTCCGATGTCTTCGGCTCGGATATCTGCACCTGCCGGCCTTACCTGGCGCATGGCATCGAGGTGTGTATCGAGATGGCTCAGGAGGGCGGCGTAGGCCTGGTGGTCTATAACCGGAAGGAAGGCCGCGCGCTGGGCGAGGTCACCAAGTTCCTGGTCTATAACGCACGCAAGCGCCAGGTGGGCGGTGACCGCGCCGAAACGTATTTCGCGCGCACCGAATGCGTGGCGGGCGTGCAGGACATGCGGTTCCAGGAACTGATGCCCGATGTATTCCATTGGCTCGGCATCCGGCGCATCGATCGCTGGGCCTCGATGAGCAACATGAAACATGGCGCGCTCACGGCGCAGGGGATCGAGGTGGTGGAGCAGGTGGCCATCCCCGAGGCACTGATCCCGGCCGATGCCCGCGTGGAAATCGATGCGAAGGTGGCGGCGGGTTACTTCACCAGCTACACGCCGCCTGATGCCAACGAACTCGCCCTGGCGAAGGGCAGGGGGTTGAACGAATGAACGAATATCCGGAAGGAGGAAGCTCAGGGCAAGACAACGGTACGGGCAGCGGCTGGCACAGCCCCGTCCCGGCCGATCATCCCGCTTCCGCGCTGCTGAGCGGCGAGGCGGTGCGTACCCATTGTGCGGTAGTCACCGAGTTCGTGGCATCGGGCGAATCGGAACTGTTCACGTGGCATCCCGACCGGGTCCATGCGATTGCCGACTACGTGGCTGGCACGATCCGGCGCCGCTATCCGGACCTGCAGGTGCCCTATCACAGCCGCTGGCGTCATTTCGAGAGTGGCGGCCCGGGACAGGACGCAATCAACCGCTGGCAGATCCTGTGCGAACGCGCCGGCATGTCGGGGGCCGACCACTGCGACGAGCGCGCGCGGATCGGCATCGACCTGGTGATTCCGAGCGTGCTGCTCGATGCCGGTGCCGGCCCGGACTGGCGCTATCGCGATCCGGCCAGCGACATGATGCTGACGCGGTCCGAAGGGCTCGGCGTGGCGAGCTTCGACCTGTTTGCGCGCGGTGGCTTCTCGGCCGAGCCAGGGGACCCGCTGCGCGCCGATGCCGAGCGGTTGTCGCGCCTCGACGCATCGACCATCGCCACGGCCTTCCAGGTGGCGCAGCACAATCCACTGGTGGGCCTGGAGGGACGGGCCGGTTTGTTGCGGCGGCTGGGCGAGGTCATGCAGGCGACGCCCGCCGTATTCGGCACGCCCGCGCGGCTTGGCAACCTGTTCGACTACCTGGCTGCGCATGCCAAGGACAAGCGCATTGAAGCGGGCTTTGTACTGCGTACCTTGCTGGTGGCTTTGGGTCCGGTCTGGCCGGGCCGGATCCAGATCGAAGGCGTGTCGCTGGGCGATTGCTGGCGGCATCCGGCTGCGCCCGACGGACTGGTGCCGTTCCACAAGCTGACCCAATGGCTTACGTATTCCCTGCTGGAGCCGCTCGAGGATGGCGGGCTGGTCGTGGTGGGCCTGGATGCGCTCACCGGGTTGCCCGAGTATCGAAACGGTGGCCTGCTCTACGACTTCGAGCTGACCGTACCGCGCGACCGTGAATTTGCCAGCCGCACGCATACGGTGGACGAGCCAGAGATCGTCGAGTGGCGCGCGTTGACAGTCACCGGGCTCGATCTGGTGGCCGATGCGGTGCGGCAGGCTTTGGGCCTCAGCGAGGCGGATTTCCCGCTGGCGCGCGTACTGGAAGGTGGTACGTGGGCGGCCGGACGCCGTATCGCGGCGCAGCGACGGCCGCCGGGTGGGCCGCCGCCGTTTGCCATCCAGAGCGACGGGACCGTGTTCTAAGGCATTCCAGACCGCGCACGACCCGCATTCGTAGACCGCAGTGCAGCGTATTTTCAGGCAGCCAGACCGTGGCGGGCCAGTGGCCCGCTGCGCCCGACCTTCGCGAGTGCCCGAATATCCAAGGAGCGCACCATGACTGACATGTCCAACGTCCCTACCGCCGCACAGGCCTTTGCCGAATCCGAGGCGGCATCGCCGCAGGTGATGGTCGTCAATCATCCGCTGGTGCAGCACAAGGTCACGCTGGTGCGTAGCGAGGAAACCACCACCGACAATTTCCGCCGGCTGGTGCGCGAGATCAGCCAGTTGCTGACCTACGAAGCCACCCGCGACCTGGCCATGGAGACCATTGCGATCAAGACGCCGATCGCGCCGATGCAATCGCCAGTACTGTCGGGCAAGAAACTATGCCTGGTGTCGATCCTGCGTGCGGGCAACGGTTTTCTCGATGGCATGCTCGATCTGCTGCCGGCTGCGCGGGTAGGGCATATCGGCCTGTACCGCGACCCCGAGACGCTGGAGCCGATCGAGTACTACTTCAAGATGCCCGAGGATATCCACGAGCGTTTCGTGATCGTGGTGGATCCGATGCTGGCAACCGGCAATTCGGCCATTGCCGCGATCAACCGTCTCAAGGAAGCCGGCGTGACCACGATGAAGTATGTCTGCCTGATTGCCTCGCGC
This sequence comes from Cupriavidus sp., assembly GCF_057315035.1. NCBI lineage: Bacteria > Pseudomonadati > Pseudomonadota > Betaproteobacteria > Burkholderiales > Burkholderiaceae > Cupriavidus > Cupriavidus sp. The sequence continues at coordinate 13,373 of NZ_DBHKYV010000021.1, forward strand.
CCGGGTTTGCGCGCGCTGCAGGCCGCGCATCCCGATGTGGGCATCGTGACCGCCGCGATCGACGAGGAACTGAACGACCACGGCTATATCGTGCCGGGCCTCGGCGATGCCGGTGACCGGCTCTACGGCACCAAATGATGGACACGCTGGCGCAGGCGCCGCACGCGCAGGGATCGGGCCAACCACCGGGCGGACGTATCCGCCAGGAAAATGAAGCGCTGATCCTGCGCGCGGCGGAACAGGTGTTTGCGCGCGCGGGGTTTGCCGGCGCGACCATGGCAGATATTGCCGCGCAGGCCGGCGTGCCGAAGTCGAATCTCCATTACTACTTCCGCACCAAGCAGGCCCTGTATCGCGCAGTGCTCGCCCATACGCTGCAACTCTGGCTGTCGGAAACCGACATCATCAGCAGCGAATACGCCCCGCGCCTGGCGCTGGAGCAATATATCCGCGCCAAGATGCGGCTCTCGGCCAGTCATCCCGACGCGTCGCGTGTGTTTGCCAATGAATTGCTGCACGGCGCTCCCGAGATTGGCGGCGTACTGCGGCAGGCCTTGCGGGAGCTGGTGGCGCGCAAGGCGATGGTGATCCGCGCGTGGATCGACAGCGGGCTGATGGCGTCCGTGGATCCCTATCACCTGTTTTTCACGATCTGGGCGGCCACGCAGACCTATGCCGACTTCGATGCACAGGTCTGCGCGGTGCTCGGGGTCAGCCAGCTCGACGCGCAGGACTTCGAGAACGCCACCGAGCACCTGGTGGCGTTGCTGCTGCGCGGTTGCGGCTTGCAGGAATCCGGACAGGAAGCCGGGCAGGAAGCCGCACAGGAAAGCGATCTCGCCTGAGCCGGCGGGAAGAAAAGAAGACCACTGTCAATCACGCGCCATGCGCGCGCACAACGCAGCAACTTTGAAAAGGGGAGTGAAGTCATGCACATGGGAAGCGATCGCCGCACCTGGTTGAAAGCCGCGGCAGCGGCCACCGCGCTGGCCGCCGTTGGCCTGTCGCCCACGGTCCACGCACAGGCGAAGATCAAGGTGGCTGCGGTCTATACGGTGCCGGTGGAGCAGCAGTGGGTCTCGCGCATTCACAAGGCGCTGAACGAGGCCAAGGCGCGCGGCGAGATCGACTATGTGTTCTCGGAGAGCGTGTCGAACGCCGACTATGAGCGCGTGATGCGCCAGTATGCCGAGCAGGGCTCGGGGCTGATCGTCGGCGAATCGTTTGCCGTGGAAGGCGCCGCGCGCAAGGTGGCCAAGGATTACCCGAAAACTGCCTTCCTGATGGGTTCGTCGGGCAAGCCGCAGGCGCCCAACTTCTCGGTATTCGACAACTACATCCAGGAGCCGTCGTACCTGACCGGCATGATTGCCGGTGGCATGACCAAGACCAACCATATCGGCATGGTGGGCGGCTACGCGATTCCCGAGGTCAACCGCCTGATGCACGCATTCATGGAAGGCGCGCGCGAGGTGAACCCGAAGGTAAAGTTCACGGTCAGCTTTATCGGCTCGTGGTTTGATCCGCCCAAGGCCAAGGAGGCCGCGTTCGCGATGATCGACAAGGGTGCCGACGTCATGTATGCCGAGCGCTTCGGGGTATCCGATGCCGCCAAGGAACGTGGCAAGCTCGCAATTGGCAACGTCATCAATACGCAGCCCCAGTATCCGGCCACGGTGGTGGCATCGGCGCTCTGGAACATGGAGCCGACCATTGCCGCGGCGCTGGCCAAGGTCAAGGCCGGCCAGTTCAAGAACGAAGACTATGGCCAGTATTCGCTGATGAAGTACAAGGGGGCCGAGCTCGCGCCGCTGGGCACGTTCGAGGGCAAGGTGCCGGCTGACGTGATGGCCAAGGTCAAGGCCAAGGAGAAGGCGATTCTCGACGGCAAGGCGACCATCAAGGTCGTGGAGACCGAGCCCAAGTCGACGCCTTAAGCTCGTTCCTGGTTTTCCAGCGCCCCATCCCCTTGGCGGATGGGGCATGTCATTGGCGTTCAATCCTTATCGATGTCCCAGGAATCCCCTCCGGTTCTGCGCCTGTCCCATATCACCAAGCGGTTCGGACCGCTGGTGGCCAACGACGCCATTTCTCTGGACCTGCACCGCGGCGAGGTGCTGGCGCTGCTTGGCGAGAATGGCGCCGGCAAGAGTACGCTCGTCAATATCCTGTTCGGCCATTACGTCGCCGACGAGGGCAGTGTCGAGGTCGATGGCGTGGCGCTGCCGCCCGGCAATCCGCGTGCCGCACTGGCCGCGGGGATCGGCATGGTTCACCAGCATTTCACGCTGGCCGACAACCTGTCGGTGCTCGACAACATCCTGATCGGAACCGAGCCGCTCTGGCGCTGGCGCCAGCAGCGCGGCGTCGCGCGTGCGCGGATCCAGGAACTGGCCGCGCGCTTTGGCCTGGCGGTGCAGCCACAGGCAAGGGTGGGGTCGCTGTCGGTGGGCGAGCGCCAGCGCGTGGAGATCATCAAGGCGCTGTATCGCGGTGCGCGCGTGCTGATCCTTGACGAGCCCACCGCGGTACTGACACCACAAGAGGTCGACACCCTGTTCGCAACCTTGGGCCAGTTGATTGCGCAGGGGTTGTCGGTGATTTTCATCAGCCACAAGCTTGATGAAGTATTGCGCGTATCGCATCGCGTGGCCGTACTGCGCGGCGGCAAGCTCGTGGCCCAACGCCGCGCCGGCGAGACCGCCAAGGCTGAACTGGCCGAACTGATGGTAGGGCGTCGCGTGGAGATGCCCGCGCGTGCCGCCAGCACGGCCACCGCCGATGTGGTGGCATCGCTCGAGCGTGCAAGTGTGGCCCCGGTGGCCGGCCGCATGGGGCTGAAGCACGTCACGCTGGACCTGCATGCTGGCGAGATCCTGGGCGTGGCCGGCGTATCCGGTAACGGGCAGGTGGCGCTGGCGGAATTGATGAGTGGCATGGTGGCGACCTCGGCGGGGCGCGTGACGTTGCGCGGTGCGCCGATGCCGGCCGATCCGCATCGCTGGATTGGTGCCGGTGTGGCGCGCATTCCGGAAGACCGGCATGCCGAAGGCGCGGTTGGCGATCTCGCGGTATGGGAGAACACGATTACCGAACAGCTCGCCAATCCGGCCTTTGTCCGCGCGGGCGTGATCCGCGGCGGCGCGGCGCGGCGCTTTGCCAGCGACCTGGCTACCCGGTTCGACGTACGTGGTGGCGGCATCGACGTTCCCACCCGCACCTTGTCCGGCGGCAATATGCAGAAGCTGATCCTGGGCCGCGCATTGTCAGTGCGCGGTACGCAGACGCCGCGTCTGGTAGTGGCCAGTCAACCCACCTGGGGCCTTGATATCGGTGCCGTGGCCTATGTGCATCGGCAACTGCTCGACGCCGCGGCAGCCGGTGCAGCAGTGTTGCTGGTATCTGAAGATCTCGACGAACTGATGGCGTTATCGGACCGTATCGCGGTGATGCATGCGGGGCAACTGACGCCGGCGCGCCCCACCGCTTCATGGACGCTGGCCACACTTGGGCTGGCCATGGCCGGCGCCGACGCCTCGCATGCGTCGGTCGGTACGGAGGTGGTCCATGCGGCTTGAGGCACGTACCGCAGTGTCGCGAACGGCGCTGGTGCTGGCACCGGTAGGGGCCATCGTCGTCACGCTGCTGATCTGCGCGGCCCTGGTTGCCTGCGCCGGCGCACCGGTTGGCAAGGCATACCTGTTGTTGCTCGACGGTGGCTTCGGTTCCCGCTTTGCCTGGTCGGAAACCTTGACCCGCGCCACGCCGCTGATCCTGACCGGCTTGGCGGTGGCCGTGGCGTTTCGCACGCGCCTGTTCAATATCGGCGCCGAAGGACAGCTCTACCTGGGCGCATTGGCGGCCGTTGCGGTGGGTGGCCAGGTCGACGGGGGTGCCGCGCCATGGGCGGCGTCGCTGCCCAATGGCGTGCTCTTTGGCCTGATGGTCGCCGCCGGCATGCTGGCCGGAGCGCTGTTGCTGCTGCTACCGGCGTTGCTCAAGATGCGACTCGGGGTTGATGAGGTGGTGACCACGTTGCTGCTGAATTTCATTGTGCTGCTGGCGGTCTCGACCATGCTCGATGGCCCGATGAAGGATCCTCTGGCGATGGGATGGCCCCAGTCGGTGGCACTGGTGCCGGAACTGGAACTGACGCGCCTGATGGAGCGGTCGCGCGCGCACAGTGGCCTGTTGATTGCGGTGGCGTTGGCGGTGGCGATCTGGCTGGTCAACCGGTTCACGGTGTTCGGCCTGCAGATGCGCGCGGTAGGTGCCAATCGGCGCGCGGCCGCATTTGCCGGCATGCCGGTGGCCCGCGTGACGCTGCTGGCCGCGGCATTGTCGGGGGCATTGGCGGGGCTGGCCGGCGTGGTCGAGGTGGCCGGGCGCACCGGCTACCTCACGCTCGACATGTCGCCAGGCTATGGCTATACCGGCGTGGTGATCGCCATGCTGGCCGGGCTGCATCCGATCGGCGTGGTGGCATCGGCGGTGTTCGTGGCGGGCATCCTGGTTGGGGCAGATGGGATGAGCCGCGCGGTTGGCGTGCCCAATACGATTGCCGATGTGATCGTGGCCGTGGCGCTGTTATCGATGCTGGTGGCAACCATGCTGACGCGCTACCGTGTCCGCTTCGACCGAATCGGAAAGGCGGCCTGATGGAACTGTTCGATATCCTGGCCGGCGCGCCGTTCTGGATCGCAGTGCTGCGTGTGGCCACGCCATTGATCTTCGGCACGCTTGGCGTCTTGCTATGCGAACGTGCCGGCGTGCTCAACCTCGGCATCGAAGGCATCATGGTGGCCGGTGCGTTTTCGGGCTGGCTGGCGGTCTATCACGGCATGCCACTGTGGGGCGGCGTGGCGGTGGCCGCGTCGGTCGGGCTGGTGTTTGGCCTGTTGCATGGCTGGCTGACCGTGTCTCTGGCCTTGTCGCAGCACGTGGCCGGGCTTGGCGTGACGATGCTTGCTACCAGCCTGTCGTACTACGCCTACCGGCTGGGCTTCGCGCAGGTGTCCACGCCGCCGACGATCACGCCGTTTGCGCCGATGGCGTGGTGGGCGCACGTCCCGTTGATTGGCACGGTCATGGCGGCCGAGACCGCGCTGACATTGCTGGCACTGCTGATGGCGCCGTTGCTGGCGTGGCTGTTGTATCGCACGCCACTGGGCCTGGCCTTGCGCATGGTTGGCGAGAACCCGGCGGCTGCCGAAGGGCAGGGCATACGGGTCGGTGCTGTCCGCATCGGTGCCATCATGGCGGGCTCGGCGTTGATGGCGATTGGCGGCGCGTTCCTGACGCTGTCGGCCTTCAACGCTTTCTTTTTCAACATGATCAATGGCCGTGGCTGGATCTGCGTGGCGCTGGTGGTGTTTGCATCATGGCGTCCGGGCCGCGCGCTGCTGGGTGCTTTGCTGTTTGCCGCGTTCGACGCGCTACAGTTGCGGTTGCAGCAGGGTGGCGCGAGCCTGCCGGGGCTGCCGCCGTTGCCGTACCAGATCTACCTGATGTTGCCCTATATTCTGTCGATCCTGGCCCTGGTGCTGGTGGCTCGGCGCGCGGCCTATCCGCAGGCGCTGATGAAGCCATACCGCAAGGGCGAACGTTGACCTCCACCATCTCCATCGCATTCCCATGTTCGATACCATCCTGCGTCACTGCAACCTGCCCGACGGCCGTACCGATCTGGATATCGGCATAACGGACGGCAAGATCGCGGCCGTGGCGCCGCAACTGGCGGCCACGGCCGGCGAGGAGATCGACGCGGGCGGCCAGCTCGTATCGCCGCCGTTCGTCGACGCGCATTTCCACATGGACTCCACGCTGTCGTACGGGCTGCCACGCGTGAACCAGTCGGGCACCTTGCTCGAAGGCATTGCGTTGTGGGGTGAGCTCAAGCCGTTGCTGACGCAGGAAGCCATCGTGGAGCGCGCGCTGGCCTATTGCGACTGGGCGGTGGCCAAGGGCCTGCTGGCGATCCGCTCGCACGTGGACGTGTGCGATCCGCGCCTGCTGGCTACCGAGGCACTGTTGCATGTGCGCGAACGCGTAAAGCCGTATCTTGACTTGCAGCTCGTGGCATTCCCGCAGGATGGCGTGCTGCGTTCTCCGGCAGCGTTCGACAACCTGTGCCGAGCGCTCGATATGGGTGTGGACGTGGTTGGCGGCATTCCGCATTTCGAACGCACGATGGCCGATGGCGCTGCATCGGTGAAGCTGCTGTGTGAGGAAGCAGCTACGCGCGGGCTGCGTGTCGACATGCATTGCGATGAAAGCGACGACCCGATGTCGCGCCATATCGAGACACTGGCCAGCGAAACCGTGCGGCTTGGGCTGCAGGGACGCGTGACCGGATCGCACCTGACCTCGATGCATTCGATGGACAACTACTACGTGTCGAAGCTGCTGCCGCTGATACGCGAGGCCGGTGTCGCCGCGATTGCCAATCCGCTGATCAACATCACGCTGCAAGGCCGGCACGACACGTACCCCAAGCGACGCGGCATGACGCGTGTGCCAGAGATGCTGGCGGCAGGCATCCCCGTGGCGTTTGGACACGACTGCGTGATGGACCCCTGGTACAGCCTGGGCTCCGGCGACATGCTCGAGGTCGCGCATATGGGGCTGCATGTCGCGCAGATGACAGGGCAGGACGCCATGCGCGCATGCTTCAAGGCCGTGACGGAAACGCCTGCGGCAGTGCTGGGCCTGGATGGCTACGGCCTGTCGCCGGGCTGCCGCGCGGACCTGGTTTTGCTTCAGGCGCGCGATCCGGTGGAAGCGCTTCGGCTGCGGGCCACGCGCCTGCTGGTAATGCGAGCCGGCAAGGTGGTGGCGCGCACGGCTCCGGCAACGGCAACGTTGTCGCTGCCGGGGCGTCCGGCGCAAGTCGACTTCTGGCTACATCGGGATTAAGGTTTTTTTGAAGTTTCTGTGAAAAGAGTGTTGACAGTCATGCGACTGCTCAGCATAATCACTGTCTTCGCATCGCCGCAGCAATGTAGCGAAACGAAGCCCAGATGGCGGAATTGGTAGACGCACTAGGTTCAGGTCCTAGCGGTGGCAACACTGTGGAGGTTCGAGTCCTCTTCTGGGCACCAATTTGGAGACCCTGCTCAACGAGCAGGGTCTTTTCATTTGTAGGCCCAGAAAGGGCAGTCCTGAGGACTAGGCTCTTCGTTCGGCGACAGGTTGCTGGTTTTTGATGCGCTGGCCCTCTCCCCCGGCCCCTCTCCCGCGTTGCGGGCGAGGGGAGCAATCCATCAGCGTTTGATATGTCGTTGATGGGCTGGCGTGTCAAACTCCACCGCATCCTTGTACGATCTCTAAGCCTTTTGCCCGGCGCGGCATCCCACACTCGTCTCTAACGATCGGCAGGCCTTTGACCTATGCTCAAGCTGATCGGGCATGCAGCAAACAACGCCCGACGAGGTGGTCACCATGTCCGTACTGTTGATGTGCGGGAGAGAGGAGTGTGCCGGACAACTGCCCGGCGGGGTGCGCTGTATCGTTGCGCATCCAGCGCATCATCCTGGTCTCCCCCTGTGCTTCCTGTTCGTGCTGCTGGCCTGCGCCGTGGTGCATGCCGAGGAGTCAGTGGGCGGGCCGCCATTCAGTGATACGCCACCTGTTCCAGTGGAAGCCAATGTCGCGCCAGCACCCGTTGCGGATGTCGCGATGTCGCTGGTGCCGCCGCGCATGGTGGTCGACAACGATGATCCAGACCTGCCACTACCCGTGCATGCTTCATCGGGTGCGCCGTCAACCGGTGGCGATGGCGAACATGTTGCCATCAACCTGGCATCGATCGACCGGGTCGTGGAGCGATTCAACAGCACGACGCGAGCGCCGGCCGTTCACTTCGAGGATGGCACGACGGCTAGCGGTTTTGTCGACAGTCGCGTGCGAAGCATGGCACTGGCGCTTGACGCACCGTTATCGCGTAGCGGCAACGGGCTGACCTTGCAGTCGCGCGTGGAGATGGCGTACCGGCCCGGCATGGCGCCGGTGCCAGGTAACTGGGATGCGCCCCCGGGCGAAGCCAATGCAACCGGGCTCGCGGTGCGGCTCTACGGTTCAACGCCGACCCGGCTCCGGGGTGTCTATCCGTTCGTCGAGGCCGACTGGTGGCAGGATAACCGCGCGAAGACCATCAACATCAATGGCACGCGCATCGATACCGATCTGTTGCGCGGACTGTTCTCGTTCAATATCGGCGCGCATAGCAATTCGAATACCGGGCTCAAGCTGTGGATGAAGGCGCGAGGCGGCAAAAATCCGGGCGGAACGCTCGGCGCCAGGTACCGCTGGTGACGTTCCCAACTGGCTGGTTTGCACGATCACCGAAATAATTTTGATGAAACGCTTGCGCTGGAAACGAATTGCGATACAATGCGCTCCTCGCGTGCGGCTGTAGCTCAGTTGGATAGAGTACTTGGCTACGAACCAAGGGGTCGTGGGTTCGAATCCTGCCAGCCGCGCCACCTATGTAGTGCGAAAGGGCTTCCGGAAACGGAAGCCCTTTTTCATTTGGTCGCTGCGTTGTTGCATCGCTTGTTGCGTGGCGTGCCGCACACAATCCAGTGAACGATTGTGGGTTCCGCGCCGCCAGTGTTCGGTTCCCCCCGGAACCTGCCCACGGGGTCATTGACAGTCGCCAACCGGGAGGCACATCATTCGTCCGGAATAGATGCGCCTCCGGAGCTACACGCAGCCCCAATACGTCCAGTACGTCGCCCGGAAAGGTCGCAGCACACAGGGAAACGGGGTCATGAACCGATCAATTCGCCAACTGGCAAGCGTGGTCGCGCTTGCTGCCTTGCTGTCCGCCTGCTCGTCCACGCCCGAGCCTGTCTCCAGCGTACCGGTGGCCGAGCAACCGCCTTCCGACCAGGCGATGAAGACACTCTCGGCAGAGGTGTTTACGTACGGCTATCCGCTCGTGCTGATGGATGTCACGCGCGAGGTCATGACGGCCCGGGTGCCGGTCAACACATTCCAACATAGCCGTTCATTCCCGGATTCCTCGTTCACCACGGTGGTCAGCCCCAATGCCGACACACTGTACTCGATGGCCTGGCTTGACCTGTCGAAGGAGCCCCTGGTGCTGTCGGTGCCCGATACAGCGGGCCGCTACTACGTCATGCAGCTGCTCGATGCGTGGACCAACGTGTTCGCGTCGCCAGGCAAGCGCACGACCGGGACCAAGCGGGGTGCATTCGCGTTGGTCGGCCCCGAATGGGAAGGCACGCTGCCCAAGGGTGTGACGGAAATCCGTGCCCCTACCAATATGGTGTGGCTGATCGGCCGGATCCAGACCAACGGCAAGGGCGACTACGCGAACGTCCATCGCCTGCAGGACCAGTTCCGCCTGGTGCCGTTGTCGGCCTGGCGCAAGGGTAGCCGCAGCACGCCAGCGGCGGTGCCGCGCGTCACGCTGGTCGATACGGAAACGCCGCCGGCGGAACAGGTTGCGGCCATGGATGCGCAGGCGTTCTTCAGCCGTCTGGCAGCGTTGCTGCAGGCGAACCCGCCCGCCGAAGATGACGCCGCGATGGTCGAGAAGATGCAGCGCATGGGCATCAAGGCTGGCGAGCCGTTCAAGACCACGGTGCTGGAACCGTCCACGGCGCGAGCCGTGCAGGAAGGTGCCACGGCAGCGCTGGCGATGATTGCCGCCAATGCGCGCAAGAGCGCGGCGGGCAGCACGGGCTGGCGTTTGCAGCGTGACACCGGCGCCTATGGCACTGAATATGGGCGTCGCGCGGCGGTCGCACTGTTCGGGCTCGGCGCGAATCTTGCCGAGGACGCGGTGTATCCGACGGCGCGCGCCGATGCCACGGGGCGGCCGTTCGATGGCGGCAGCCGCTACGTGCTGCATTTCGACAAGGGCCAGTTACCGCCGGTCAAGGCGTTCTGGTCGCTGACGATGTACAACGAGAAGCAGGCCTTTGTCAGCAACGACCTGCAGCGCTATACGATTGGCAGCCGCGACCGCTTGCGCTACAACCGCGATGGTTCGCTCGATATCTATATCCAGTATGAGCGGCCGGCTCCGGGCCAGGTCACGAACTGGTTGCCGGCGCCGCCCGATGCATTCAACCTGATGTTGCGTGCCTACTGGCCAGATCAGGTGCTGCTCGACGGCAAATGGATGCCACCGGCCGTGCAGCGCGTAAATTGACGCGCTGATAGGCATACGCACTTCAAGCCCAAGCCCTTCCTGGACGGAAGGGCTTTTTCATTGAAGGCGACGTCTCAGAACCGGTATTTGACCCCTGCGTAGAACGCCCGACCCACGCCAGGGTAAAACACCGAGGTATTGGCCGTGCGCGCATCGGCCACCGTGCTGAAATCGCTGATATAGCGCTTGTCCGCGAGGTTGCGCGCGTCAAGGTACAGCGTTACGCCACGCTCGAATTCGTAGCTGGCCTCGATACCGAAGAGCACGTACGACGGCACCTTCAGCGTGTTGGCGTAGTCGACATAGGCACCGGTGGGCACCCAGTCGATCGTGCCGGCTACACGCAGCCGCGAGTTGCGGCTGTAGGCCAGCGTGGTACGCAGCACGTGCTTTGGCACGCCGGCGATACGGTTGTTGCCGTAGACCGGATCGTTGTCGAATCGGAAGTCACTGTAGTTCCAGACCTGCGCAAGTGTGAACTTGTCGCCCTTGCCGAACACGTCACGCACCACATCCGCACTGGCACCCAGCTCCACGCCTTGCAGGATCGTCTTGTTGGCATTGAAGGTAGACGCGGGGATATCGGCATTGACCGTGTATTGCAGCAACTGGTCGCGCAACAGCGAGCGGTAGGCGGTGATATCCCACGCAAAACGGTCTTGCCTGCCACGCGTGCCCAGTTCCAGTGTCCAGCCATGCTGGGCGGCCAGCGGCACGAACTGCTGCGTGGTGCCGATGGTCTGGCTCAGGTCGCTGAAGTCCGGCACATCGGCGCTGCGCGTGATATCGATAAACGCCTGTACTTCGGGCTTCGGCTCCCATAGCACGCCAAACTTGGGGTTTACGCCGCTGTAGGTGGCGGCGTCTGCCTTGGCCGTGGGGTTGGTCGGCAAGCCGCCGTAGTCGGTGTACTCGCGGCGGTTGCGGTACGCCTTGGCTCCGGCCATCAGCGCCACGCTGGGCAGTACGTAGAGCCGGTCTTCCAGGTACGCTTCGTAGTTGTAGGCGTCCTGCCTGGCATTCAAGGTCTGGGCGCCGCGGTTGCCGCCATTGTTGATGTACTGCCGCGCATCGTTGTTGCCGCCGAAGAAGCGTGCCCCGGCGATCAGCTGGTTGCGCATGCCGCCGAGCGTGAAATTGCCGGTGTAGCGCGGCGCAAAGCCATAGGTCCAGCTATCCTGGTCGATCACCTGGAAAATCGGGTGATAAAGGCTCTTGTGGATGCCCCAGGTCGTAAAGTCGATCTGGCCATTGTCGAGCTTGATGCTGGTGACATTGGCCATGCGTTCGGTGCGCGTATTGCGCGCCTGGTCGCCGGCCAGCGCGCTGGCCGAGGCCATGCGCGGGTTGGTCAGCGCCTGGTTGAGTGTCAGCGCGCCGGGCAGCAACTGGTCGACGATATAAGCGCCAAAATAGAAACGCGTTTCCACGTTCGGGCTGAAGCGGTAACCGACGTTGGCGTTGAGTTGCTCGTACTGGCCGCGCTCGTGATTGCGGTAGCCTTCCGAATGGCTGACCGTGGCATTGACCAGAAAGTCCCACTGGCCGATCTGCCGCGACACCTGGCCACTGCCACGCACGGTGCCGAAGCTGCCACCATCGACGCGCACCATGTTCTGCGCATCGGAAGTCAGCGCGGTAGGCGTGGTGAAGTTGATCGCGCCACCCAGTGTGGTGCTGCCATAGGCCAGTCCGTTGCCGCCCTTGTAGACTTCCGCCGCCGACAGGGCGAGCGGATCGATCTGATAGAAGTCGCCACTGCCATCGGCAAAATTGGTGGGCACGCCATCCTGCAGGATCTCGATGCCGCGCGTGTGAAAGCCGCGTGCAATGCCCGAGCCGCGCACCGAAAGGCGCAACTCCTGACCATAGCGCTCCTGCACGTAGACGCCGGGTGTGTCCTTGAGTACATCGCGCAGGTCGTACGCATAGGTGTTGGCAAACGACGCTGCATCGACAAAGCCGACCGAACCGGCCGACTCGAACAGCGACTGGCGCTGCCGAGCAATGCCCGGTGCGGTCAGCGAGCCTGCGGCCGTGGCGGTGGCGGTAACCATCGGCAAGGTCGGGATCGTGGATTCGGCGGACGTGACGACAGGCGCGGATTGCGCCAGGGCTGCGCCGGATAGCGCTGCGGCAGGTAGCACCGCTACGCGGCGCCAAGGGGTGGTTCGTTTCATTCCTTGCGTTCGAAGGCTGCGCCGCGGCACGACGCAACCCCTGAATCTTTTTTGTTTGGCTCGATCGCAAGGATACGAAGCAGGCTGCCGCGACGCCATGTGTCACAGCGCCGCAGCGTGCGTTTCAGCGCATAAGCTTCGAAGAAAACCAGTCGATTCAGACCAGTGCCTGACCGCCGCAGCCGGGGCCGCATGCCGTGTCATGCACATGCGCGCCTGGCAGCGAATGGGCAGCAGGGCGTGCCACACGCTTCCATGTGACCGGCGCCTGGCCAGCCAGCTTGCCACGCAGTGCGCGCGTCGCGCTCACCATATTGGCCAGGGCCGCTTCGGTCTCGGACCAGCCGCGGGTCTTGAGGCCGCAGTCCGGATTGACCCACAGGCGTTCCGCCGGAATCACCTCGCATGCACGTTCGAGCAGACGCGTGATGGCTTCCACGCTGGGCACGCGAGGCGAGTGGATGTCGTACACGCCCGGCCCGATCTCGTTCGGATAGTCGAAATCGCCAAAGCCCTCCAGCAGCTCCATGGCCGAACGCGAGGTTTCGATCGTGATCACGTCGGCGTCCATCGCGGCAATGGCCGGCAGGATGTCGTTGAACTCGGCATAGCACATATGGGTGTGGATCTGCGTTTCGTCGCCCACGCCGGCTGCCGACAGCCGGAACGCATTGACCGCCCATTCCAGGTATGCCGCCCAGTCGTCGCGGCGCAGCGGCAGGCCTTCGCGCAGCGCCGGCTCGTCGATCTGGATCACGCGGATGCCGGCTGCTTCGAGGTCGCACACTTCGTCGCGAATCGCCAGCGCGAGCTGTTGCGTGGTGACCGAGCGCGGCTGGTCGTCGCGCACGAACGACCATTGCAGCATGGTTACCGGGCCAGTCAACATGCCTTTCATCGGCTTGTTGGTCAGCGATTGGGCGAACCGCGCGGTGTCCACCGTCATCGGCTCGGGTCGATAGACGTCGCCAAAGATCACCGGTGGCTTGACGCAGCGCGACCCATAGCTTTGTACCCAGCCGTTCTCGGTGAATGCGTAACCGCACAGTTGCTCGCCGAAGTACTCGACCATGTCATTGCGTTCGGCTTCACCGTGCACCAGCACATCGAGGCCCAGCGCTTCCTGCTTGCGCACGGCCAGTTCGATCTCACCGCGAATCCGTTCGAGGTACTCGAGCGCACCGATCTCGCCACGCTTGTAGGCAGCACGTGTCTGGCGAATCGCAGTGGTTTGCGGGAACGAACCGATCGTGGTGGTTGGCAGGGCGGGTAGCTTCAGCGCGTCGCGCTGGCGGGCAATGCGGATCTCGAACTCGCTGGCGCGATTGGCCATGCCGGTGGTGATCGCCGCCAGACGCTTTTGCACCTGCTGGTTGACCACCCGGCGCGAGGTACGGCGCGACGCCTGGGCTGCATCCGACGCTGCCAGTTGTTCCGCAACGGCGGTTTCACCCTGGTTCAGCGCCGTGGCCAGCGTGTGCAGTTCGTCGAGCTTTTCCGTGGCAAAGGCCAGCCACGCTTTCAGCTCGGGATCGAGACGGGTTTCGCCGTCGAGCGAGACCGGTACATGCAGCAGCGAGCAGGACGGCGCGAGCCACAGTCGGTCGCCCAGTTGCGCATGCAGCGGTTGCACGATTGCCAGCACGCGGCGCAGGTCGGCGCGCCAGATATTGCGCCCGTCGATCACGCCCACCGACAACACCGTGCTGGCCGGCAGCAGTGCTTGCCAGGCACCCAGCTGCTGCGGGGCCCGCACCAGATCGATATGGAAGCCCTGCACGGGCAAGGCCGTAATGCGCTCGGCATGCGGTGCGGCGGTGTCGAAATAGGTGGCCAGCAACAGCTTCACATCAGCCTCGGCCAGTACCGGATAGGCTTGGTCGAACGCGTCGAGCCATTGCGCTGGCAGGTCCAGGCACAAGGCCGGCTCGTCGATCTGGACCCATTCAATGCCGCGCGCCTGCAGTTGCGCCAGGATGCGGCGATAGGCCTGTACTACCTTCGGCAGCAGGCTCAGGCGGTCAAAGCCGGGAACATGCGACTTCGACAGCCACAGGTAGGTGACCGGTCCAATCAGTACCGGACGCGTGGCCAGGCCAAGGGCCAGCGCTTCGTCGATCTCGTCGAAGAACCAGTTGGTGCCGCCGTCGAAGGTGCTGTCGGCATCGAGCTCGGGCACGATGTAGTGGTAGTTCGTATCGAACCACTTGGTCATTTCCATGGCCGGCTGGGCGGCATTGCCACGCGCCAGTTCGTAGTACTGGGTCAGTGTCAGCGCGGACGCGTCGAAACCAAAGCGCCGGGGCAGTGCGCCCAGCAACGTGGTCAGGCCCAACATCTGGTCGTACCAGGCGAAGTCACCTGCGGCCACGGTGCTCAGGCCGGCATCGGCCTGCAGTTGCCAGTGGCGACGACGCAGCGTGGTACCGGTCTCGCGCAATGCGCTTTCGGAAGTTTCGCCGCGCCAGAATGCTTCCTGCGCGAATTTCAGTTCACGGCGCGCGCCAATGCGCGGAAAGCCGAGGGTGTGGGTGCGTGCCATGCTGTGCTCCGGTGATGTCTTGATCTGGCGCACAGTGTCGATTCGCGGCTAGAATGAATCAAGCGACATGTTTTAAACAATGTATGAATTTCATTCAACTCACACGGCCGCAAGGGTTGCGCAATGATTGAAGTCCGCCATTTCCGCTCGCTCGTGGCCATTGCCGAATCGGGCAAGCTGGCTACGGCAGCCGAGCGCGTTCACGTGAGCCAGTCGGCGCTATCGCACCAGATCAAGGCGGTGGAAGACCACTACGGCATGGCGCTGTTCGATCGCACGCGCCAGGGCCTGCGCTTTACGCCGGCCGGTGAACGGCTGCTGGCGCTGGCGCGCGATACGCTGGCCGCCATTAGCGCGGCCGAGCGCGATCTGCTGCGGCTCAAGAGCGATACGCGTGGAGAACTGCGGGTAGTGCTGGAGTGCCATACCTGCTTTGACTGGCTGATGCCCGTGATGGACGAATTCCGCCGGCGCTGGCCCGAAGTGGAGATCGACCTGGTGGCAGGCTTTCATGCCGACCCGCTGGCGCTGCTGAGCCAGGGCAAGGCGGACATGGTCATAGGATCCAGGCCGCCCAGCAAGCGCGGATTGACGGTGGCGCCGCTGTTCCGCTTCGAGATCCTGGCGGTCATTGCCAATGAACACCGTCTACGCAACAAGCGTCGCGTCGAGGCGGCCGACCTGGCCGGTGAGACCCTGATTACCTATCCGGTACCGGAGCAGCGGATCGACCTGATTCGCGAGGTGCTTGAACCGGCCGGTATCCATCTGGAACGGCGCACCGCGGAATTGACGGTTGCCGTGCTGCAACTGGTGGCCAGCCGGCGTGGCGTGGCCGCGCTACCGAACTGGGGCGTCAAGAACTACGTCGACCACGACTATGTGCTGGCCAAGCGGATTGGCGCGAAAGGCTTGTGGAGCGAGCTCTATGCCACGCTGCCGTCGGCGCTGGCCGACCGGCCCTATGTCGATGACTTCGTGGCCATCGTGCGCGATATCTGCGCGGCGGAGCTCGACGGCATCGAACTGCTCGGCGATTCCTGACCGCTCAGGCCACCAGCGCGACCCGTTCTTCAGCCACTTCGGCCAGCTCGACGTCTCCCGAGAACTCGGCATCGACGATTTCAAGGTCCACGCCATGCGCCACGCGGCGCACGAACAACTGCAGCAGTTCCACCATCGGCGCTTCGCAATGCAGCCGTACGGCATTGGACCGATTGGCATCGAAGCTCATCTGTTGCAGTGACAAGCCGGTGCGGCGCGCATTGGCCAGTACCCATTCCAGGCTGCCAAAGACATCGGCACGATCGAGTTGCAGGGCGAGTTGGAGGGTGGGAAGTGACATGGCTGGGTCCGGAAAATAGCGCGAAGTGATGTGCGGTCGGTCCGGTAAATTTACCAGCGGTGTCGCAAAATTGGCTTCTGAAATTTCTTCTTGCGGCGCGAAATAGAAGAACAAATATCCGTGTTAAGGTAAATTACCGGTTAATTTATCTCTACATGATTGGCCTGCCGTGACAAACGTTCCCAAACTCGACGATATCGACCGCCGCATCCTGCGCGAGCTGCGCCGTGATGGAAGGATCTCCAACGCGAAACTGGCCGAGCGCGTCGGGCTGTCCGCCACGCCATGCTGGAACCGCGTCAAGGCCATGGAAGACGCGGGCGTAATCAGTGGCTACGCCGCGTTGCTGAACCAGAAGGCGCTGGGCCTGCCGGACACGGTGCTGATCGAGGTCACGCTCGACCGCCACGACGATGACATGCTCCATCGCTTTGGCGAAGCACTCGCGCAATTGCCGGAAGTACTGGAAGCCCATCTGCTGACGGGCGAGTACGACTATCTGATCAAGGTGGCGGTGGCTGGCACGGAAGGGTACGAGGAATTCCTGCGCCACAAGCTCTACAAGCTACCGGGCCTGCGCCATAGCCATTCGACCTTTGTGCTACGTACCTTGAAGCGCGAACTGTCGGTCGAACCTTGAAGTGTTGTTAACGTGCGGACAGCCGGGCCAGGCGCGGCGCCAGCGCGGTGGTGACCACGCCCAGTGCGATCAGGGCCAGGCCCAGCGACAGGTCGGCCGAGATCCGTTCATGCCAGGCGACGGCTGACAACAGCAGGCCGATCACCGGCACCCCGAGCATTGCGATCGAGGTCGCTGCCGGCGGCAACGATTGCGTGACGTTGAGCACGACGATAAAGGTCAGTGCCGTGGCCAGCGGGCCGGTATAGGCAATCGCCGGCCAGATTGCCGTCATGGCGCCGATATCGGGTGCGCCATCGCGCAGCACTGCCAGCAGGATCAATGGAACCGTGGCAACCGTGCATTCCCAGGGAATCATGTCCGCGCCGAGTCGCACATGACGATGCGCGCGCAACTGAATGATGCTGATCGACCAGGCCAGCGACGCGCCGAGCAGCATGGCCAGGCCCATCACCGCATGCAATTCCCAGCCACCGAGCGCCGGCGCCACGATCACGGCGATGCCGGCGTAGCTGAAGCCGGTAGCCAGCCATTGCCAGCGTGACGGCCGCTCGCCGAGCACCAGCGCGGACAACGGAATCACCCAGACGGCCGTGGCGTAGGCCACCACCGAGGCGCGGCCCGGCGGCACATATTGCAACGCCCACAGCGCCAGCGCGGTAAACGCACCCATCTGCAGCAGACCCACGCCAATCACCAGCGGCCATTCCGCGCGCGAGGGCAACCGCACGCGCCGCAGCGCGCCGAGCACCACGAAACTGATCAACGCGGCCGAGCCAAAGCGTAGCGCGGCAAACCACAGCGGGCTGACGTGCGCGAGGCCGAATTTCATGACGGGCCAGTTGCCGCCCCAGATGATCACGGCGCCGAGCAGCGGCAGGAACGATTTGAAACCAGCGGAAGTTGCTGAGCCAGTGGAGGCGGTAACGGACATGGCGGTGTGGAATCGGGGGCCGGCACGACGCCGGCGGCATGGTGAAAAGTCTACGATCCATCGCCCCGCAGTATTGTTTGGATCACGCTGTCATTCCACTGGCGTTCAGCATAGAATGCCGACAATCAGTTTTTTCAAAGCGGAATATGCTGGACATTGATCTCGACGCCACCGACATCCGGATTCTGGGCGAGCTGCAGCGCGACGGCAGCCTGACCAATGTGGAGCTGGCCAGCCGCATCAACCTGTCGCCGTCGCCATGCCTGGCGCGCGTGAAGCGCCTTGAAAAGATCGGCGTGATTTCGCGGCGCGTGACCTTGCTCGATGCGCGCCGGCTCGGATTGAAGGTGGTGGTGTTCATTTCGGTGACGCTGGACAAGCAGCGCCGTGAAACGCTCGATACCTTCGAGCGAAAGATTGCCGCCTTGCCGCAGGTGATGGAGTGTTACCTGATGTCGGGCGATGCCGACTACCTGCTGCGCGTGGTGGTGTCCGACGTGGACGCGCTCGAGCGCCTGATCATCGACCAGATCACGCGGATTCCGGGGGTGGCCAGCATCCGCTCGAGCTTCGCGCTGAAGCAGGTGCTCTACAGCACCGCGCTGCCGCTGGGCTGACGTTTGTCATGGCCGAGCCTGTATCATCGGGCCCTTGCCGAGGGACCGGCGCGTTTGCTTGCCATGCGCGCGAGCCAGATACACAAGCCAAAAGCCACGAGCCATGAATCCGTCTGCGTTGAACCCGATTGCAATCTTCTTTGTGCAAGCCTGCCTGGTGGTCGGCACGCCGCTGATCCTGTGGCGTGGTTTGCGCATGGGGGGCATCGTGCCATTGGTGGTGATGCAGATTGCCGGTGGCATTGTGCTGGGTCCGTCGTTGCTCGGCGCCATCTGGCCCGACAACTGGCAGGCCCTGTTCGGTGCGCAGAAGCTGACGGCGTTATCGGGTTTGCAGTGGCTGGCGGTGGTGTTGTTCGCGTTCCTGTCCGGGCTGCATATCGGTGGCCCGGAAACCAAGGGCATGCGCCGTATCGCCATCAGCGCGGCTGCGGGCTGTGTCGCGTTGCCGTTCGTACTTGGCGTAGGCGCAGGGTATCTGCTTGCGGGCTGGCGTCCGGCGTTGCTTGGCGAGGTTGCCACGCGCTGGCAATTTGCGATAGCGGTGGGGGTGTCGATGGCCGTCACCGCGCTGCCGGTGCTCGGCGCCATCCTGCGCGAGATGAAGCTGACCGATACCACGGCCGGGCGTCTGGCATTGACCTGTTCGGCGTTCAGTGATGCAGCCATCTGGATCGTGCTGTCGTGCATCCTGGCCAGTACAGGACAGGCCGCAGCGCAGGATCCGCTGCAGCTCGTGTTCGGCGGAGCCATCTATCTGGCGGTGATGTTTGGCATCGTGCGTCCGTTGCTTGCGCGCTGGCTGCCGACCTTGCGCGGCAACGATGCGCGGCTGGCCACGGTGGTGGTGCTGATCTTCGCATCGGCTTGCGCGTCCGAACTGATCGGCCTGCATTACATCCTGGGCGGTTTCCTGGCAGGCGTGGTATTACCGCGCCATGCGGCGGCCGAGATTGGCCGCCAACTGGAACCCACGACGGTGGTGGTGCTGATGCCGTTCTTCTTCCTGATGACGGGGCTGCGTACCGACCTCAATACGGCCGGCACCGATGCACTGATCGTGTTCGCGCTGACCACGCTGGTGGCCGTGGTCGGCAAGATGGCCGGGACCGCATTGCCGGCCCGCTGGGCGGGATTGAACCGGCGCGATGCCTGGACCGTGGGCGCGCTCGCGCAGACCAAGGGACTGATGGAAGTGGTGGTGCTGGCCATCCTGCTGGAAAACCGGTTGATCAGCACGCCGGCATTCTCGGGTCTGCTGCTGATGGCGCTGGCTACCACCGTGCTGGCCAAGCCGTTCACGCTGGCCGCGCTGCGCCTGCGCGCGGACTAGGTACGCGCGCAGGCCCGGCTGCGTTCAGAAGCCAACCGGATAGCCATCCTTGCGATAGTCGGATGCGGCCGCGAAGCCATGTTCGACCTTCATCGCCATCTGCGCGCCACCAAACTCGAGGCTGTCGGCTGGCGATACTTCGAGCTTGTGGCCCATTGCCCGCAAGCCCTCCACGGTAGTCGGCGGGCAATGCGCTTCCACCGCTACGCCGATGTTGTCGTCGAGCACGCGCCAGCGCGGCGCATCATTCGCGGCCTGCGGATTCTGTCCAAAATCGGCGATACGGCTGGTCATCTGCACATGGCCCTGTGCCTGCATCGAGCCGCCCATCACGCCGAACGATGCCAATGGTGCCGCGCCGCGCATCAGGAATCCCGGAATGATGGTGTGGAACGGTCGCTTGCCCGGCGCAACCTGGTTTGGATGGCCCGGTTTCAGATTGAATCCCCAGCCGCGGTTATGCAGCGCGATACCGGTGCCCGGCACCACCACGCCTGAACCAAAGCCTTTGAAGTTCGACTGAATGTAAGACACCATCATGCCGTTGCGATCGGCCGCCGTCAGGTAGACCGTGCCGCCGCTGTGCGGTTTGCCCGGTCCCTGAAACGTTGCGCGGTCGGGGCGAATGGCGCGCGCACGCTGCGCCAGGTAGGCGGGGTCCAGCAGCGCCTCCGGGGTGACCGCGCCGGGCGCGCGCATCGCGTCGAGATCGCCAACATAGGCGTGCAGGTCGGCGAAGGCCAGTTTCATGGCCTCGATCTGCAGGTGCATGGTGCGCGCGCTGTCGCGCCCGGAATCGGCGATATCCCAGTGTTCGAGCATGCCCAGCGCCATCAGCGCGCCAATACCCTGGCCATTGGGGCCAATTTCGCAGAGCGTCAGGTCACGATACTGCATGCGGATCGGCTCGACCCAATCGGCACGGTGCGCCGCCAGGTCGGCTTCGTCGATGCGGCCGCCCGTGGCGCGCGCATGCTCGGCAATCCGGCGCGCGAGTTCACCGTGATAGAAATCGTCGCCAGCTGTGCGCGCAATGCGTTCCAGCGTTTCGGCCTGGCCCGGGCAGACAAAGCGCTCGCCGGGAAGTGGGGCACGCCCACGCGGCGCAAATGCTTCGGCAAAACCTGGCTGGCCATCGAGCACCGGCACCTGGGCCTGCCACTGGCGATGCACGGTGTGGGATACGGTAAAGCCGTTGCGCGCATATTCCAGCGCCGGTTCGAACAGGTCCTCGAACGGTAGCGAACCAAAGCGCTCCCAGGTGGCACGCCAACCCGAGACCGCACCGGGAACCGTTACCGCATCCCAGCCGATAAACGGCATCGCGTCGTATTTCGCGAACGATTCGGGAGTCCATGCGCGCGGTGCGCGCCCCGAAGCGTTCAATCCATGCAGCCGTTCTCCATCCCAGATCAGCGCGAAGGCATCGCCACCGATGCCATTCATGCACGGTTCTACCACGGTAAGCGTGATGGCCGTGGCCAGTGCCGCATCGACGGCATTGCCGCCGCGCGCCAGCATGCGCAGGCCGGCGGCCGCTGCCAGCGGCTGGGAGGTGGTGACGACGTTGTCGGCCAGCACCGGCAGTCGCCGGGCGGCGTAGGGGAAATCCCAGAATGCGTTCATGAGCGGTAATGGTGAATCAGTCGACCTTGACGTGAGCGGCCTCGGCGACCTTGGCCCAGTCACGCATTTCCTGCTGGATCATGCGGCCAAACTTGTCGGCGGGCGTGTAGGCGATCTGCACGCCTTGTGCGTCCATGGTCGCGGCCAGTTCCGGTTGGGCCAGCACCGTCTTCGCCGCTGCGGCGACCTTGTCGATCACGGCCGGCGGCGTACCCTTTGGAGCAACCAGCCCGAACAGGTTGTTGGCGCGGAAGTCTGCGATGCCGGCTTCGTTCATGGTCTGTGCATCGGGCAGCGACTTCACGCGCTGTTCCGATGCCACGGCCAGCAGGCGCAGCTTGCCCGATTTCACGTGAGGCAGCGCCGACGGGATGCTGTCGAACATCATCGCCGAACGTCCGGCCATGAGGTCGGGCAGTGCGAACGAACTGCCCTTGTAAGGCACGTGCATGACGTCGACACCGGTACGCAGCCGGAACAGTTCCGATTCCAGATGCGACAACGTGCCAGAACCCTGCGAGGCAAAGTTGTATTGGCCCGGTGCGGCCTTCAGGTACTTGATCAGTTCCGGCACGGTCTTGACCGGCAGCGTGGCCGGTACCACCAGGATATGCGGCACGTTGCCCACCCCGGCGATCGGCACGAAATCGCGGGCCAGGTTGGCGGGCTGGTTCGGGTAGGTGGCAGCGGCAATCGCGGCATTGCTGACCGCGGCCAGGTAAAGCGTGTAGCCATCGGGCGCGGCCTTGGCCGCATAGCCCATGCCCAGCGCGCCACCGGCACCCGGCCGGTTTTCCACCACCACCGGCTGCTTGAGCTCTTGCGACAGGCGCTGGCCGATCGCACGGGCCAGCACGTCGGTGGCGCCGGCCGGCGGGAACGACAGCACCAGCTGGATTGGGCGTTCCGGATAATCGGCCAGCGCGGCGGGTGAAGCCAGTGCGGTGCTCAGGCCGACGGCGGCCATCAGGACGGGAACGGCGGACATGGCGCCGCGCGACAGCCAGCGGCTCACGATGGTGCGCACATGCGCCGGGCTGGTGCGAACGGGCGAAATCGACTGCTTCAACATGATCGGGATGACTCCGAGAGTGCGTCTGCCGCGTGGCATCGGTGCGAAGAGCGACCGGCGCTCGCGGTTGGGCGAAGGGTTGCGGAACATCTGACGCCCGGCCACTTGCTGGCGGCACTGTCGCGTCTGTCATGACTGGCACCGTGCTGCGGATGGTGCGCTGTTGGGAAGTGGGATCGATTCTAGGCATGGTCTGTGCAAGGGAAGATGCAAATTGGCCATGGACCTATGCGAAAGCGGAATAGGGTTCGCGGTACATCGATGCATCCGTGCATCGATGTACCTCACGCAGGCCAGCGCATTACCGGGGTCGCCTTATGCAGTTGAAATGGATCGAAGATCTGCTCGTACTGGAGCGCACGCGCAGTTTTTCGCGGGCCGCCGAGTTGCGGCACATCACGCAGTCGGCGTTGTCGCGCCGGATTCGCTCGCTGGAGGAATGGGTCGGTGCCGAACTGGTCGATCGCAATATCTATCCGCTGGCGCTGACGCCAGCCGGGGCCACGTTTTGCGAGAGTGCGAGCCAGGCGGCCGATCTGCTGACGGAAGCGCGCGCCGCATTGCGCCGCGAGTCGACCTTGCCCGACCGGACGCTGGACATTGCCGCTGGTCACACGTTGTCGCTGGCGTTCCTGCCGGCATGGCTCAAGCGCTGCCGCCAGCAGTTCGGGGACTTTCACGCGCGCGTGGTGGCCGCCAATGTGCTCGATGCCGTGGTGGCGCTTGCCGAAGGCCATTGCGACCTGATGCTCGGCTATAACCATCCGCGCGTACCGGTGTCGCTCGATGCCGAACGCTTCCTGAGCCTGACGGTCGGCGCCGACACGCTGGTACCGGTATCGGTCCCAACCTCGCGTGGCCGGCCGCTCTACACGGTGCCGGTCACCGGCAACCCGCCCACGCCGTTCCTGGCCTACACGCCGAACACCACGCTTGGCCGCGTACTCGATACCGTGCTGGAAGCCCGTGGCGCCCATCGGGGGCTGGTACGTTGTTATGAGGCCGATATGGCGATGCTGTTGCTCAAGATGGCCACCGAAGGGCACGGCCTGGCCTGGCTGCCGCTCAGTACCGCGGCCGAGGCGCTGGCGGACGGCACGCTGGTGCGGGCCGGCGATGCAATGTGGCAGGCCGACCTGGAAATCTGCGCCTACCGGCCCGTATTGAGCAGCAATCCAACCTTGCTCGAACTGTGGCGCATGCTGGCCTTGCCGGCCGGGGTTGCAACGGCGCATCATGCGGTTTCGCAAGCCAGTACGGTGGTAGGCTGGCGGCCGACTACATCGCACAACGTCCATGCATCCGTCCATCCGATTCCGCGGTATCCAGCGCCTGCCGATCCTGGCGGCGATGATCTTCACGCTGACTTCCGCGTCCATCGCGCTGGCCGCCGCTGAAGACAAGCCACAGCCACCGGCACCGGTGGCCGAGGCCGTCGAGATCCCGGTGCCTGGCGCCGGCACCTTTGGCGGTAGTATCGCCATGCATGCGGAGCTGTTCAAGCCGGATGGGCCCGGGCCGTTTCCAGTCCTGATCTTTTCCCACGGACGTGCATCTGACCGACTGGAACGCGCGAAGCTCAAGAATCCGATCCAGAACTGGCATGTGCGGTACTGGCTCGACCACGGTGTGGCCGTGGTGGCGGCGATCCGGGTTGGCTACGGAGACACCGGCGGTCCCGACCGCGAGACCAATGGCGCCAACTTCGACACCATGGGCCACTGCACCAGCAAGCCCGACTACCGTCACGTTGCGACGGCGCTGAACGATGCCACGCTGGCCACCATCCAGTGGTTGCGCACGCAGCCGTGGGCCGATACGCAGCGTATTGTGCTGGAAGGACGCTCTGTGGGTGGTTTTGCCAGCGTAGCCGCTGCTGCTGCCAAGGCGCCGGGCGTGATCGGCTATGTTAATTTTTCGGGTGGCGCGGGCGGTTCGCCCGAGCGCTCGCCGGGCCGTAGTTGCGATCCGGACCAGATGCGCGATGTGATGGCCGAGTTCGGCAAGACGGCGACGGTGCCGGGACTGTGGCTCTACGCGAAGAACGACCAGTATTTTGGCGCCGAGGCGCCGCTGGGCTGGTATCAGGCGTTTGCGGCGGGCGGTAGCCCGGTCAAGCTGGTCAGCGTGGAGGAAGTGCCGGGCCGTGACGGCCATTTGCTGCTGTCTTTTGGGCAGCGCTACTGGCGCAAGGACCTCGACGCGTTCGTGAAATCGCTGGGACTCTAAGCGTTGTAGCTATAGCCGTGCGCGGACCGCGGCCTGCAATACGGGCAACAGTTCGGCCTCGAACCACGGATGCTGGCGCATCCAGATCGCCACGCGCCATGACGGATGCGGCAACGGCACGACATGCGGCCCGAAGCGCCTGAAGTCCGCCATCCTTTCTCCCATCGATTGTTTCGCTGCACCGGGCAGGTAATGTGCCTGCGCGTAGGTACCTACCAGCAAGGTCAACCGGTCTTCCGGCAGGCATTGCAGGATTTGCTGGTGCCATAGCGGCGCACATTCACGGCGCGGGGGCAGGTCGCCACCTTTACCTTTGCCCGGATAGCAGAACCCCATGGGCATGATGGCGATGCGCGTGGCGTCGTAGAACTCGTCCTTGCTCACACCCATCCATGACCGCAAGCGGTCGCCACTCGGGTCGTCGAACGGCACGCCGCTGGCATGCACGCGCGAGCCAGGCGCCTGGCCGATCACCAGGATTCGGGATGTCGCACTGAATTGCACCACGGGGCGCGGACCAGCGGGCAGGTCGGCGGCGCAACGGGTACAGGCGGCGATCTCTTGCTGCAGGGTCTCGATGACACCCTGCGCGTGGTGTGGGGACTTCATGCGCTTCGAGCGAACTTGAACGGGTGTGCGTATAGTACTGGGCTCTGAAAGGCGACACGGACAAGAGGACCCAGACATGACTACGCAAACTGAAACCGCAATCCTGGCCGGCGGCTGCTTCTGGGGCATGCAGGACTTGCTGCGCCGCTACCCCGGCGTACTGACCACGCGCGTGGGCTACACCGGCGGCGACGTACCCAATGCCACGTACCGCAACCACGGCACCCATGCGGAAGGCATCGAGATCGTGTTCGATCCGAAGCAGATCAGCTACCGCCAGATCCTTGAGTTCTTCTTCCAGATCCACGATCCATCGACCAAGAACCGCCAGGGCAACGATATCGGCACGAGCTATCGCTCAGCGATCTTCTATCTCGACGACGAGCAGAAGCAGGTAGCGGAACAAACCGCGGCCGATGTGGATGCGTCAGGCCTGTGGCCGGGCAAGGTCGCCACCGAGATCGCTCCCGCAGGACCGTTCTGGGAAGCCGAGCCCGAGCATCAGGACTATCTGGAACGGATCCCGAACGGCTATACGTGCCACTTTGTGAGGCCGGGGTGGAAGCTGCCGCAGCGGGGGTGATGGCGGGAGAGCCTCGCCCTTCGAGGCTCTCGCAAACGGATTACTGCTCAACGATCAAGTCCAGAGGCACTTGCAAGGCCGCCGCTATCGCGACGTACATTGCGGGCTCGCCCACAAACTCGCGCCGCTCAATTCGCAGCAGATGGTCTTCGCTGATTCCTGTCGCCTGAGCAAGTGCTGTCGTCGATTGGCCGCGATGCTCACGCCATGCTCCAACTGGGTGCCTTCCCGCAAGTTCGGCATCGAGTACTACGGCCGGGATCCGAAAGCCATCGTCGGCTGCGACGGCTGCGTCAAACGCGACCAGTAGGTCGTCCTCGGCTTCGTTCAGAAGCTGCAGATCCCCAGGCTTAGTCGGATCCACGTGGTTGGATCTCCGCGATGATCTGCTGCTCATGTTCTTCCCGCGCGACCTTGAGATCGTATGTTTGCTGCAGGTTCATCCAGAATTCGGCCGTACCGCCAAAATAGCGTGCAAGCCGCAGGGCAGTGACCGGGGTAACGCCGCGCTCACCGCGCACGATCTCGTTGATTCGAGCCGGCGTGACACGCAGGGAAACCGCGAGCGCGTTCGGGGTCATGGAAAGTGGCGCAAGAAATTCTTCGCGCAATACTTCGCCAGGATGTACGGGCCGCATGCCGTTCTCAAATTTCTGCATCGCTCATTCCTTCTAAACGTGCGGTCATGGCGGACCGCGTGGGATCAGTGATAATCGATGATCGCGACATGGGCCGGGCCGTCACGCGTCCAGGTGAAGCAGATTCGCCATTGATCATTGACACGTACGCTGTACTGCTCGGGGCGGTCGCTATACAAGCGTTCCAGTCGATTGCCCGGCGGCGTGCCGAGATCATCAAGAATGGCTGCAGCGTCCAACATCGCGAGCTTGCGTTCCGCGGTCGATTGGAAGTTCACAAACCTTGGAACGCGCCTGCCTTCGAACAAGGCTTGCGTCAAGCGGCAACTGAATGACACGATCATGGTGAAGTATATCGGTTATCGATAAACAGTCAATCCCGTTTTGAAGTTTGGTGGTCGCGTACGTCAAGTCGAGGCCTGTATGTTTGTACAGGTGATGATAAGGAGTTTGCGCCACTCGATCCACTGATGAAGTGCACCAAATTGCACCAGCGATCTCTGACCTACTCGCCATGAACTTGTCCGTAGCCTGTCAGGAAGCCTGTACGTTTATACAGTATAGTTACGACATTTCCGCGCTCCTGGCGCGTATGCAAATCTCTTGAAGCGCTTTAAATATCGCTTCCAACTCATTGATTCGGGGCAAGAAATTGTCAGATTCCGGCACGATCCGCATTCGCGGGGCCCGTCAGCACAATCTCAAGAACGTTGATCTCGACCTGCACACGGGGCAGATGACCGTGGTGACGGGGCCGTCGGGGTCGGGCAAGTCGAGCCTTGTGTTCGACACGCTCTATGCCGAGGGCCAGCGGCGCTACGTCGAGACGTTCAGTGCCTACGCGCGCCAGTTCCTGGATCGCATGGACCGTCCGCAGGTGGACAAGGTCGACGGCGTGCCGCCGGCCATCGCGATCGACCAGACCAATCCGGTACGCAGTTCGCGCTCGACGGTCGGCACCATGACCGAGTTGAACGACCATCTGAAGCTGCTGTACGCGCGCGCTTCGGAACTGTTCGACAAGCAGACCGCGTTGCCGGTGTGCCACGATTCGCCGGAAACCATCTATGCGGAACTGCAGGCCCGTACGGCGGCAGGGCAGCCGTATGC
Source organism: Cupriavidus sp. (assembly GCF_057315035.1). Lineage (NCBI taxonomy): Bacteria > Pseudomonadati > Pseudomonadota > Betaproteobacteria > Burkholderiales > Burkholderiaceae > Cupriavidus > Cupriavidus sp. Next base: position 41,014 of record NZ_DBHKYV010000021.1, read on the forward strand.
CGATGCCCGGCTGGTGGTGACGTTTCCGGTGGAACTGCCGGAATCGGCCACCGAGCAGGAGGTGGAGCAGTGGTTATCTGTGAGTGGCTATACGCGGGTGCACGGACAGCGCACCGTCGAATCGCCCACCGGCAAGCGCAAGGTGCTCGATGTGGTGGCCGACCGGTTCCGCATCGGCAATGTCGAAAAGGCGCGTGCGGTCGAGGCCATCGAGGCCTCTCTGAAACGCGGCGGCGGCCGGGTCAGCGTGAACGTTGTGACCGATGACGGCGAAGGTCCGGTGTGGAAGTTCTCGACCGGGCTGCACAGCCCCGAGAGCGATATCCGGTATGCCGATCCGCAACCGGCGTTGTTCTCGTTCAACTCGGCCTATGGCGCTTGCGAGACGTGTCGCGGTTTCGGTCGCGTGATCGGGGTCGATCTGGGCCTGGTGATTCCCGACGGCCGCAAGTCGCTGCGCGATGGTGCGATCAAGCCGATGCAAACGCCCGCCTGGAAGGAATGCCAGGACGACCTGATGCGCTATTCGGCCAAGGCCGGCATTCCGCGCGACCTCGCCTGGAACCAACTGAGCGAGGCCGAGCAGCACTGGGTGATCCACGGCTCGCCGGACTGGGATGGCCAGTGGAACAAGCAGTGGTACGGCGTGATGCGGTTCTTCAACTACCTGGAGTCGAAGGCCTACAAGATGCACATCCGCGTACTGCTGTCGAAGTACCGCAGCTATACGCCGTGCGAAACCTGCGGCGGCGCGCGCCTGAAAACCGAGGCGCTGCTGTGGCGACTGGGTAGCAAGGACAACGCCGATGCGGTGCTGGCGCCGGCCAGCCGCTTCCTGCCGCGTGGTGTGGACTGGAGCCGCGCGCAGCTTGAAACGCTGCCGGGCCTGACCGTGCACGACCTGATGCTGATGCCGATTGCACGCATCCGCCGTTTCTTCGACGACCTGACGCTGTCAAGCACGCTGCTCGACGATGCACTGAAGCTGTTGCTGGCCGAAGTCCGCACGCGCCTTAAATACCTGTGCGATGTGGGGCTTGGCTACCTCACGCTCGATCGGCAGAGCCGCACGTTGTCGGGTGGCGAGGTGCAGCGTATCAACCTGACCACGGCACTTGGTACCTCGCTGGTCAATACATTGTTCGTGCTCGATGAGCCGAGCATCGGCCTGCATCCGCGCGACCTGAACCGCATCGTCGAGGCCATGCACCGGCTGCGCGATGCCGGCAATACGCTGGTGGTGGTGGAGCATGATCCGTCGGTCATGCTGGCCGCGGATCGGCTGATCGATATGGGACCCGGCCCGGGCGAGCGCGGCGGTTCGATCATCTTTGACGGCACCCCCGAATCAATTCGCAAGGAGCGCACGCTGACCGGCGACTACCTGGGCGGGCGCCGGCGCGTGACCGATGCCACGGACTGGCAGTTGCGGCCGGTCGACGACCAGACGCCGCGCCTGAAGCTGGAAGGCGCAAGCGAACACAATCTCAAGGATGTCACGGTCGAGATTCCGTTGAACCGGCTGGTGTGCGTGACCGGGGTGTCGGGATCGGGCAAGTCGACGCTGCTGCAGGATGTGTTGTATCCGGCCATGGCCCGCCATTTCGGCAAGGCCACCGAGTCGCCGGGTGCGTTCCGCGATCTGGTTGGCGCCGAACTGGTCGACGATGTGGTATTCGTCGACCAGTCGCCGATTGGCAAGACCGCGCGCTCGAATCCGGCCAGCTACGTTGGCGCCTTCGACGAGATCCGCAAGCTGTTTGCCAAGGCGCCACTGGCGCTGCAGCGTGGCTACACGGCCGGCACCTTCAGCTTCAACTCGGGGGACGGGCGTTGTCCGACCTGCGGCGGCTCGGGCTTCGAGCATGTCGAGATGCAGTTCCTGTCGGACGTGTACCTGCGCTGCCCAGATTGCGATGGCACGCGCTACCGGGCCGAAGTGCTGGAAGTCAAGATCGAACGTGCCGCACGTGGCCAACCGCCGCGCACGCTGAGCGTGGCCGATGTGCTGGAGCTGACCGTCAGCGAGGCAACGGCGCTGTTCGAGGCCGATGCCGCCGTGCTGCGCGTGCTGGCGCCGATCGCCGATGTCGGCCTGGAATACGTAAAACTGGGCCAGCCGGTACCGACACTGTCGGGCGGCGAAGCGCAACGCCTGAAGCTGGCGGGCTTCCTGGCCGAGACGGCTGCCGCGCAACCGGTGAAGAACCGCAAGGCAGTGGTATTGCCCAAGCGCCTGTTCATGTTCGACGAGCCCACCACCGGGCTGCACTTCGACGATATTGCCAAGCTGATGCGCGCGTTTGGCAAGCTGCTGGATGGCGGCCATTCGCTGATCGTGATCGAGCACAACCTTGACGTGATCCGCGCCGCGGACTGGATCGTCGATCTTGGCCCGGAAGGCGGCGATGCGGGCGGACAGGTGCTGTGCGTGGGCGCACCCGACGACGTCAAGCGCTGCGCCGATTCGCACACCGGGCATGCGCTGGTTGCCTATGACCAGGCGTTGGGCGAGTCGGGCACGCTGGCGGCCGAACGCGCGGAGCACGGCCTGCCGCTGCAGGCAGCGGTACAGGCGGCGCGCGCGCGGCGAGCCGTGGAAGGCGAGGGCGTGGTGCGTATCGTCAATGCGCATGAACACAACCTCAAGGCACTCAATGTCGATATTCCGCACGGCAAGTTCAATGTGATCACCGGCGTGTCGGGGTCGGGCAAGTCGACGCTGGCCTTCGACATCCTGTTCCATGAGGGGCAGCGCCGCTATCTGGAATCGCTCAATGCGTATGCGCGTTCGATCGTGCAGCCGGCGGGGCGGCCCGAGGTCGATGCCGTGTACGGCATTCCGCCGACCGTGGCCATCGAGCAGCGCCTGTCGCGCGGCGGACGCAAGAGTACGGTAGCCACCACGTCCGAAGTCTGGCATTTCCTGCGGCTGCTCTACGTCAAGCTGGGTATCCAGCATTGCGTACACGACGGCGCACCGGTCACGTCGCAAAGCCCGGCATCGATCGTTGCGCAGTTGCTGCGCGACTATCGCGGCCAGCATGTGGGCCTGCTGGCGCCGCTGGTGGTGAATCGCAAGGGGGTCTATACCGACCTGGCCAAATGGGCCAAGGCGCGCGGCAATACGCATCTGCGCGTCGACGGCGAATTCCTGCCGGTGGATCCGTGGCCGCGACTGGATCGATTCCGCGAACACACGATCGAACTGCCGGTGGGCGATATTGTCGTCTCGGCTGACCACGAGGCCGAACTGCGGTCCTTGCTGGAGCAGACGCTTGAGCTGGGCAAGGGCGTAATGCACCTGCTGGCGCCGCTCGATGGTCTGCACGATGCGATGCAGGACGGCGCACGTACCGCGCAACTGGGCGAGACCAAGGTGTTCTCGACCAAGCGCGCCTGTCCGGTTTGCGGCACCAGCTATCCGGAACTCGATCCGCGCATGTTCTCGTACAACAGCAAGCATGGCTGGTGCGGTACCTGTGTGGGCACTGGCCTGGCCCTGACCGGCGAGCAACGCGCGGCGTTCGATGACACCGTGCTCGGTGGCGACGACCGAGGCCGTGAGCAAAGCCTGCCGTCCGAGGAGCAGGAACCGGAGGGCGTGGTGGATACGCCGTGTCCGGACTGCAACGGCACGCGCCTGAACCACGTGGCGCGTGCGGTGACCTTCGATACCAATGCCATTACCGACGTCGCGCAATGGACCGTATCGGATACGCGGCGCTGGGTCGATGGGCTGAGTCTGACGGGCCGCGACGCCGAGATCGCACGCGACGTGGTGACCGAGATCGCCAGCCGCCTGCAATTCCTGGAAGAGGTGGGCCTGGGTTACCTGAGCCTGGATCGTGCCGCGCCGAGCCTGTCAGGGGGCGAGGCGCAGCGGATCCGGCTGGCCGCGCAACTGGGCAGCAATCTGCAAGGCGTGTGCTATGTGCTGGACGAGCCGACCATCGGCCTGCATCCGCGCGACAACCAGATCCTGCTCGATGCGTTGCGCAAGCTTGGCGACAAGGGCAATACGCTGGTGGTGGTGGAGCATGACGAAGACACGATCCGCCGCGCCGACCATATCATCGATATCGGCCCCGGTGCCGGCAAGCGTGGCGGACACCTGGTGGCCCAGGGCGGCGTGGCCGCGCTGTCGGGCGCGCCAGATTCCACCACGGGTCGGTTCCTGGCTCACCCGATGATCCACCCGTTGCAGACGCGCCGTGCGGTACGGCCGGCACGCGCGGGCAAGGAAGCGGAACCCGCGCACTGGCTGACCGTGCAAGGCGCGCACCTGCATAACCTGCGCAATGTCACGGCGCGGATTCCGCTGGCGCGGCTGGTGGCAATCACCGGTGTATCGGGCTCCGGCAAATCCACGCTGGCGCGCGATGTGCTGATGACCAACCTGCTCGACGCGGTGGGCCGTTCGGTGATGTCGTCGCCGGCCACGCGGCGCGCACGTGCTGCGGCGGAGAAGGCTGGCAAGCCCACCGCAACGCGGGCGCTCACGGTTGACCACGCCTGGCACGGTTGCGAAAGCATCAGCGGCTGGGAATCGATCGACCGTGTGTTGGAAGTGGACCAGACCCCGATTGGCAAGACGCCGCGTTCGTGCCCGGCAACCTATATCGGCGTATGGGATGCGATCCGCAAGCTGTTTGCCGAAACGCTGGAAGCCAAGGCACGCGGCTACAGCGCCTCGCGCTTCTCGTTCAATACCAGCGACGGCCGCTGCCCGGCCTGTGAAGGGCAGGGCGTGCGCACGATCGGCATGAGTTTCCTGCCCGACGTAAAGGTGCCGTGCGACGTGTGCCATGGCCAGCGCTTCAATCCGGAAACCCTGGCGGTTACATGGCGCGGCAAGAATATCGGCGATGTGCTGACCATGGAAATCGACGAGGCGGTGGACTTCTTCTCCGCCATCACGCAGATCTCGCATCCGCTGCAACTGATGAAGGATGTGGGGCTGGGTTATCTGACGCTGGGGCAGCCATCGCCGACGCTATCGGGAGGCGAAGCGCAGCGCATCAAGCTGGTGACGGAGTTGTCGAAGGTACGCGACGACATCACGCGTCGCGGCCAGAAGGCGCCGCACACGCTCTATGTGCTCGACGAACCTACCGTGGGCCTGCATATGGCCGATGTGGCGCGGCTGATTCGTGTACTGCACCGGCTGGCCGATGGCGGCCATAGCGTGGTCGTGATCGAACACGATCTCGACGTGATCGCCGAGGCGGACTGGATCCTCGATCTCGGTCCCGAAGGCGGCGCCAATGGCGGCACCATTGTCGGTGCGGCCGATCCGGAAGCGCTGTCGCGCATCAAGGCCAGCCATACCGGGGCGGCGCTGGTGCCGGTCCTGGCCCGCACCGCACCGGCAGAGGCACGCGCCGCGGGTTGATCAGCGCGAACGCGCGGCCCTGGGGGTGGGCGGTGGCCTTGGTCCTGCCAGGGCCGCCGCGCAGAAGTCCACCAGTTCCTCAACCGGGGGCTCGGTGCGCGCGCGCTTGCCGCGCTCGCGCACCCAGTGGGCCAGTGAGTAGACCACCGTGTCCATGAACCAGATCATGCGCAGCTTCATGACGTTGCGCGGTACATCGGGCAGCAAGCCGTAGACGTGCTCGCGCACGCGATACAACGCACTCATCGCGGTCTTGTCGACCAGACCCTTGTTGAGCAGGCCCGGACTGAACGTGGTCTGCGCCAATACCTGCAGGTAGTTGGTGCCCCATTCCGTATGCAATACCACTTCGACCAGCGGGCGGATGGTGGCCTCGACCACGCCGTGGATATCGATCGGACGGCCTTGTGCCTCAAGTTGATCGAGATGGCGGTGGCGCACCTGGTTCACCTGATGCAGGCGCCGGTTCAGCAGATGGCTGACCAATGCCTCGCGAGAACCGAAGTGGTAGTGCAGCGCCGAGCGGTTACGCTGCCCGCTTTCCACCACGATCTGCCGTAGCGGCACCTGTTCCACGCCTTGTTCGGCGAACAGGCGCTCGGCGATTTCCAGTATGCGCCGAGCGGTATCGGTCAGACCGTCATCGGTGTCATGGCCGTCAGCGGCCGCGGGATCCGTGTTGGCCGCGCGATCTGCATCGGCGCTGGCGGCCCGGCGGGTTTTGCCCGGGGCCGGTGTCGGTGGCTCGTCCGCGAAAATGTCGCGCGCTTGCTTGAGCTTCATGGAAGTACTTGCATGCCTGGTTGGCCTGGCAGGCCGTGCAGGCTTGTCGTTATGAAAATGAAAGCTCCGCAAGGATACGTAAAAATCTGACGTCCGACATCGGGTAAGCGTCGGATTATCTGCAAATGTGCGCTCCGTTCGGGAAAGCCCTAGGTATCTGAATCCACGGATGCCGTTAGCCTGCGCATCATGCCAATTTAATACGAGGGATTAAATTGGCACAAGCGATCGACAAGGGTCGCAACGCAGGCGCTGGAAGGAGGAGACTGCTGGCGCCATCAGCCACCACACCAGAACACGGAAGCACTACATGAAAAAAAAGACGCTGTTCGCCGCCATGGCCGGCGCACTGCTGGCGCCGGGAACCTGGGCCCAATCGTCCGTGACGCTCTATGGCGTCGTGACCACGAGCATCCAGTATGTCAATCACGTACAGAACACCAGCAACGGCGTACTGACGCCGGGCAGCGGTTCCGCGGTGTTCATGAACTCGTCGGGCATTGCCCAGTCGCGTTTCGGCTTGCGCGGCGTGGAAGATCTCGGCGGTGGCCTGAAGAGCCTGTTCGTGCTCGAAAACCAGTTCAACACCGACGATGGCAAGATGGGCAACGGCGGACTGCTGTTTGGCCGCCAGGCGTTTGTCGGGCTGCAGAACCAGTGGGGCAAGGTAACGTTTGGCCGCCAGTACACGTCCGGGTTCCTGACGATGGGCAGCTTCACGCCCGTTGCCTATGCGCCGGAGTTCGAGCCTGTGGTCGGTATCGCAGGCCCGAACTTCCGTGAGAACAACATGGTGCAGTACCAGGGCACCTTCGGTCCGGTGACGGCCATCGGGCACTGGTCGTTTGGCGAGCGCTCGGGCACCTTCGCGGCCGGTTCGGCCTACGGCGTGGGCCTGTCGTATTCGAGCGGACCGCTCGGCCTGGCTGCTGCGTACGACGAAGTCAAGACGCTCAATACCGCGCAGGCAGCGGGTACGTCTGGCTCGAACGACTATGGCCGTGACATGCGTGCCACGGTTGGCGCCAGCTACCGGCTGGGGCCGGTCAAGATGGTGGCTGGCTATCGCTGGGGCAATTCCGTGGCACCGGCCACCGGTACGCCGACGCTGCTGCCGCATCGTGACGACATGTACTGGCTCGGCGTGAACTGGGATGCCACGGCCGCGCTGCGCTTGTCGCTGGCCTACTACTACGACGACATCAAGTCCGCCACGATCGGCGGTGTGAAGACCAATCCGAAGAATCCGCAGCAGTATCTGGCGATGGCGGACTACAGCCTGTCCAAGCGTACCGATGTGTTTTTCGCGGTGAACTATGCGCGCAATGCGTCGCTGAACTGGGACAACATCGCCTACCTGCCCAATGGCCAGTCGGTAGGCTACCTGCCGGCGACGTCGCAGGTGTACTACAAGACGCCGGATGCAAGCGGCCAACTTGGCGTATCGCTGGGTCTGCGGCACATCTTCTGAGCAAGCAGTAAGCGAGGGGCCGGCGCGAGGACTCCACTACGCGCGCAGGCATTCAGGCGTCGCAACTCTCACGGGTTGCGACGTTTTTTTTGGGCAGGATCGGTTAGCCGTTTTGCGGAATCTGGTCGCCTATGGGGTCCTGGTGGATCTGCATCACGGCGTCCCGCTTTTCAAGCAGGTGGTGACGCAGAATGCCAGCCAGTTTCCGTCCGTCGCGCGCTTCCAACGCGCCGATCATGCCTTCGTGCTCCTCTACGGCGCGGTCCCATTTGTCGGTCTGATGATTGGAGCGGAACCGTAGGGCCTGCAGGCGATGGTTCATCGACTGGTACGTCTGGCTCAATGCGGCATTGCGTGCCGCGGCCACGATGCGATTGTGAATCTCCTGGTTCCGGGCGTAGTAGCCCGGCAGGTCGTTCTGCACTTTGCAGGCCAGCATCGAGTAGTGCAGGGCCTTGATCTCGGCGAGTTCGGCAGGCGTGATGCGTTCGCAAGCCAGCTCGCCGGCAAACGCTTCCAGCCCGCTCATCAGCTCGAACATCTCCCAGACCTCGCCTTCGCTCAAGCGCGAGACCGAGGCGCCCCGGTTTGGCAACAAATCAATCAGCCCTTCGGCTGCCAGCACCTTGAGTGCCTCGCGCAAAGGCGTTCGGGAAATGCCGAGCGTTTCACAAAGCTCACGTTCGTTGAGCTTCATGCCTGGTGACAACACGCCTTCGACGATAAAGCGGCGCAAATGCTCCACGACGGTGTCGTGCAGACGCATGCGCTCCACTTTCGGGAGCAATGCCGCTTGTCTAGCGCCATCGTTAAGAGGATTTTGCATTCAAAGTTCCTTGGTGGGACCGCTGGGTCGCATTGTAGCCCAAAGCAGGAAACCCATGTTCATACGGGTTTACGAGCGAGAAGTTTACCTTGAGGTCTCCGGAAACCGGGTGCTAAAGTATTTTGAATTCAAAATTCATAATTCAATTCACCCAGGAGAGACGTAATGATCAAGCTCGATTTCCACCCTTCCGGCCGCCACTTCCTGCAAATTCCCGGTCCGAGCCCAGTGCCGGACCGCATCTTGCGGGCGATGAGCTATCCCACCATTGACCATCGCGGCCCCGAATTCGGCGCCTTGGGCCGCAAGGTCCTCACTGATATCAAGAAGATCTTCAAGACCGAGCATCCGGTCATCATTTACCCGGCCTCCGGCACGGGTGCATGGGAAGCCGCCCTGACGAACACCCTGAGCCCGGGCGATTCCGTGCTGATGTTCGAGACGGGCCACTTTGCAACGCTCTGGAAAAAGATGGCCGAAGCGTTGGGCCTGAAGCCGGAGTTTCTGGGCTTGCCCGGCATTGAAGGTTGGCGACACGGCGTCAAGGCAGACAAGATCGAGGCGCGTCTGCGTGAAGACGCCGGACACACGATCAAGGCGGTCTGCGTGGTGCACAACGAGACCTCGACGGGCGTCACCTCAAATATTGCCGCCGTTCGCCGTGCTATCGATGCTGCGGGCCATCCGGCGCTGCTGCTGGTCGACACCATCTCCGGCCTGGCCTCGGCCGACTACAGGCACGACGAGTGGGGCGTTGACGTGACGGTGTCGGGATCGCAGAAAGGTCTGATGCTGCCACCGGGCATCAGCTTCAATGCGCTGTCGCCCAAGGCGATTGCCGCAAGCAAACAGGCACGCTTGCCACGCGCGTTCTGGGGTTGGGACGAAATCATTGAGGCCAACAAGACCGGCTATTGGCCCTACACCCCGAATACCAACTTGCTCTATGGATTGTCGGAGGCTCTGGACATGATCCTGGAGGAGGGCCTGGACAATGTGTTTGCCCGTCATCAGCGACTCGCCGAGGCCACGCGCCGTGCGGTGCGTGCATGGGGACTGGAGATCCAATGCGTGGATCCTGAAGTTTACAGCCCCGTGTTGACCGGCGTGCGTGTGCCGGAAGGCGTGGACGCCGATGCCGTGCGCAAGATCATCTACGAGCGTTTCGACATGTCGTTGGGGCAGGCGCTCGGCAAGATCCGCGGCACGATGTTCCGGATTGGCCATCTTGGCGACTGCAACGATCTCATGTTGATGGCCACCCTGTCGGGCTGCGAGATGGGTCTGAAGATGGCCGGCGTCAAGCTCGCCGGCGGCGGCGTCGCAGCTGCCATGGACTACCTGTCCTCCCTTGAGAAAGTTCCAGCGCTCAGGATCGCCGCCTGATCGACGGGAGCACCCCGCGCAGTTCATCGCGCGCATTCCCTCTTCCAAACGCCATGCAACTACGCCGCCATGGGTGGCGTAGGGAGCGGCTTCGCCGCGCCAGACATTGCCGGACCGCATCCGCCGCAGAGCCAGGAGCGGGTACGGCATTGCCCCCGACGATTGCCAAATGATTTCCCGGAGACAGAATCATGAAGCGCTTCCGTGCCACAAGCATTGTTCTATTAATGCTGTGCATCATGTATTTCATTACGTACCTGGACCGCGTCAACGTTAGCACCGCAGCCGCGGGCTTCGGCCAGGAGTTCGGCCTCAACAAGACCGAGATCGGACTGGTCTTCTCGGCATTTGCCTATCCGTACCTGGTATTCCAGATTATTGGCGGCTGGGTTAGCGACCGCTTTGGCGCGCGGCGAACCTTGCTTGTCTGCGGTGTGCTCTGGGCCATTGCCACACTGTTGACCGGCCTTGCCGGGGGCCTGGTTTCGCTGCTTGCCGCCCGTTTGCTTCTGGGGCTTGGCGAAGGTGCAACCTTTCCGGCGGCAACCGCGGCGATGTCGCGCTGGGTGGCGAGGGAAAAGCGCGGATTTGCGCAAGGCATTACCCATGCATGTGCCCGGGTCGGTAACGCGGTTGCGCCGGCCGCGGTCGTTGCGATCATGGCGGTGTATGGCTGGCGCGAGTCGTTCTATATCTGCGGCGTCATCAGCCTTGTGTGGGTGGCACTCTGGGCAATCACCTTCACGGAATTCCCCAAGGATCATCCGCGCATCACGCCTCAGGAGCTGGCCGCGCTTCCCGAGCCGAAAAAGAAGAACACCGCGGTGCCCTGGAAGCGGCTGTTTGCCCGGATGGCGCCTGTCACCGTTGTGTACTTCTGCTACGGGTGGACGCTCTGGCTGTTCCTGAGCTGGATTCCCCAGTACTTCCTGCACAGCTATTCCCTTGACCTCAAGAAGTCCGCCATCTTTGCCTCGGCCGTGTTCGTCGCCGGCGTGGTCGGCGACACGTTGGGTGGCATCGTCACCGACAAGCTCTACGAGCGTACCGGCAATCTCAAGCTCGCCAGAAGCTGGATGGTGGCGGTCTGCATGCTGTTGACCATGGTTTCCCTGTTGCCGCTCATATTCACCCATGACCTCTATATCTCCATGGGCTGTCTGGCAGCTGGCTTCTTCTTTGCCGAGATGACCATTGGGCCGATGTGGGCCGTTCCGATGGACATCGCCCCCGATCACTCGGGTACGGCAAGCGGCATGATGAACTCTGGTTCGGCATTGGCCGCCATCATTTCCCCGGTGCTTTCCGGATACCTGATCGACAAGTATGGCAGTTGGGAACTGCCGTTCGTCGGCAGCATGATCCTGATGGGGATAGGTGTGGTGCTGGCTTTCCGGATGCAGCCCGAACAGCGTTTCGAGCAGGACGAAAACCCGGCTACCCCAAACACAGCGCGATCACGCGTCTGACATCCGCAGTATTTCGATCATCGAGACAGCGCCATGACCTTTCGCTTATCCACCCCCGAACACCGCATGCTTGTAGAACAACTGGCGACCGCCGCCAACGGCACGCTCGACGTCCCGGCGCTTGCGCCCGAGGCGCTTCCACAGAGCACGGCAATGGCATATGCCATGCAGGAGGCATTGCTAGACGCCCACGGCGCGGAGGTGGGCGGGTGGAAGGTCGGCGCCAGGAGCCCGGGTGGCCCGGCGAACGCGGCGCCGCTGCTTGCCCGCGGCGTATGCGAGAGCGGCCACCAACTCGATGCCATCGATTTTCCCGTACTTGGGGTGGAGCTGGAGATTGCATTTCGGCTGGGCCGCTCGTTCTCCCCAAGGCGGGAAGGCTATGCCGAGGCAGAGGTGATGGAAGCTATCCGATCCATGGCCGCCACCATCGAGATCGTTACCAGCCGATATTGTTCATGGCCAGACGTCGACAAGCTCTTGCAGCTTGTCGATTTCCAGAATCACGGTGCGCTGATTGTTGGAGAAGACGCACCGTACGACGTCGACTTTCCCTATCTGGACCCGAGCATCAGCCTGACGCTCGATGGTGTCGACATCCTGAAGTCGCTGCCAGCCAATCCGGCCGGCGATCCGCGCCTGCTACTGACATGGCTGGTGAACCACGTTACCGGCCGTGGCATGTCATTGCCAACGGGAACACTGGTCACCACGGGTTCCTACACCGGCATGTTTTTCCCTCAGAACCCGGGTGTCGTAGAGGGACGCATCGCGGGGCTTCCCGCCGTGTCTGTCGTCCTTGCGTAACCCTGCATTTCATTCCAGTTCGGGTATTGCTATGAGTTCCCCATCGTCCTTGGTCAAGCCAATTCATCTGCTCCCGCCGTCCATGGCCACGAGCTTGTCGCCGCTTGCGACGCGACTGCGCAAGGAACTGCGCGGCGACGTACTGTTCGATCGTGCCAGTCGCGGCCGTTATTCCACGGATGCGTCGATTTACCAGATCATGCCAATGGGCGTGGTGGTACCGCGCGACCAGCAGGATCTGCTGACCGCCCTCGATATTGCTCGCGACGAGAAGGTCCCGGTACTCGCCCGTGGCGCCGGCACAAGCCAGTGCGGTCAGACCGTCGGGGAGGCCGTTGTCATCGACAACAGCAAATGGCTCAACAAGGTCATCTCTTTCGACGCCGAAGCACGCACGATCGTCGTAGAGCCGGGCATGGTGCTGGACCACCTCAATGCCTGGCTGAAGCCACATGGCCTCTGGTTTCCCGTCGATGTCTCAACGGGCGCACAGTGCACCATCGGGGGCATGGCTGGTAACAACTCGTGTGGCTCCCGATCCATCGAGTACGGCAACATGGTGCACAACGTGCTTGCCATCGATGCCATTCTGGCCGATGGAAGCCACTGCCATTTTGGTTCGCTTGCCGCCCCTGTAACGGATCCGCGGGTGCAGGGCATTGCCGCGGAACTGGCCCGGATCGCGAAGCGCGAGCGCGACGAAATCGCGGAGCGCATCCCCAAGGTTCTACGCCGTGTAGCCGGCTACAACATCGATCTCTTCGATTGCCAGAACCCCCGGCAGTACACCGACGATGGGCACGCAAACCTGTCACACATACTTGTGGGCTCGGAAGGCACGCTGGCCTACAGCAGGCAACTGACGTTGAAGCTGTCCGCGCTGCCCCAGCACAAGGTGCTAGGCGTGGTGAACTTCCCGACGTTCTATCAGGCAATGGACATGACGCAGCACATCGTCAAGCTCAAGCCTGTTGCGGTGGAACTGGTGGATCGGACGATGATTGACTTGTCCATGGAGAATCCTGCATTCCGGCCGGTCATTGAAACCGCGCTGGCGGGCGATCCTCAGGCGATCTTGCTGGTGGAGTTCGCGGGGGATGACCATCGCGTGCTGTTGAGCAAGCTCGATGAACTCGTCACGCTGATGAGCGATCTTGGGTTGCCCGGGAGCGTTGTCAGCATGTCGGACCCGAAGGCCCAGAAATCATTGTGGGACGTGCGCAAGGCGGGCCTGAACATCATGATGAGCATGAAGGGCGATGGCAAGCCGGTATCCTTCATTGAAGACTGCGCGGTGCCACTCGAACATCTCGCCGAATACACGCGGCGCCTGACCGAGATCTTCCACAAGTATGGAACGGAAGGTACCTGGTACGCGCACGCCAGTGTCGGCACGCTTCACGTCCGGCCGGTGCTCGACATGCGCCGCGATGGCGCGCTGCACATGCGGGAGATTGCCGGGCAGGCTGCCGAGTTGGTTCGCGAGTACAAAGGTGCGTTCTCCGGCGAGCATGGCGATGGCCTGTGCCGTGGTGAATGGGTGTCCTGGCAATACGGTCCCCGGATCAATCGCGCGTTTGCCGAGATCAAGGACATTTTCGATCCGGATAATCGCTTCAATCCGGACAAGATCGTTCGCCCGCCTCGCATGGATGCCCGCGAGAATTTCCGCTTCGCTCCCGGCTATTCCGCATTGCCCATCGACCCGGCGCTGGACTGGTCGGCGTGGAATGTCACGCGCGATCCATTGACGGGCGAGGAATCGGCGCCTGGCACGGGCTATGACAAGGCCCACGGCCTGGCCGCTGCGGTCGAGATGTGCAACAACAATGGCCATTGCCGAAAATTCGATGCTGGAACCATGTGTCCCAGCTATCGCGTGACAAAGGATGAGCAACACTTGACGCGTGGTCGCGCCAATACGCTGCGGCTTGCTGTGTCGGGTCAGCTCGGTACCGAGGGGCTGGCAAGCCCTGAAGTCAAGGAAGCGCTGGATCTCTGCGTGTCCTGCAAGGGTTGCAAGAGAGACTGTCCAACTGGCATCGACATGGCGCGCTTCAAGATCGAGGCCCGCAATGCCTGGTCCAAGGTGCATGGCACCTCATTGCGCGACAAGATGGTGGCCTATATGCCGCGCTATGCGCCGCTCGCGAGCAAACTCAGGGGTGTCCTTTCGTTAGCCGAGCGCATCCCGTTTGCCGCCGGCCTGGTAAAGCGCTCACTCGGGCTGGCGCAGGCCCGGTCGTTGCCACGTTTTGCGAAACCGTTCCTTTCCGGCATACGTGGCGTAAATCCCGCCAATGCCGCCAATGCCGCCAATGCCGGGGCAGGCAAGGAAGTGCTCCTGTTTGTCGATACATTCAGCAACTACATGGAGCCGGAGAACGCGCGGGCCGCCCAGCAGGTACTCGAGGCGGCAGGGTACACGGTCCACTTCAACTCCCGTGAGGGCGAGCGTCCGCTATGCTGCGGCCGGACCTTCCTGTCGGCGGGTCTGGTAGATGAAGCCAAGGCGGAAGCGAAGCGTTTGCTGGAGGCGGTCATGCCTTTTGTAGAGCGCGGCGTGCCCGTGGTGGGGCTGGAGCCCTCGTGCCTGCTGTCCTTGCGTGACGAGTTCCTGGGATATGGATACGGTGAACAGGCGGTGCGTCTGGCCGCGCATGCGTTCCTGTTCGAAGAATTCCTGGTGCGCGAGAAGCAGGCGGGCCGTTTCGAACTTGAACTTGCCGGCATCGACACACCTGAGGTTCTGGTCCATGGCCACTGTCACCAAAAAGCATTCGATGCCTTCACCCCCGTGCAGATCGTCCTGAACTGGATTCCACGCCTCAGGGTCTCGCCAATCGAATCATCGTGCTGCGGCATGGCGGGCAGCTTTGGCTACGAAGCCGAACACATCGAGGCGTCCAGGGCCATGGCGGAGCTCTCATTGTTGCCGGCGGTCAGAAAGCGCCCGGAGAATGCGTGGGTCGTGGCGGACGGAACCAGTTGCCGGCATCAAATTCACGACGGCGCCGATACCGAGGCCATTCATGTGGCGCGGGTTCTTGCGCAGGCGCTGAAGGCATCCGGTAATGGACGTTGAAGCGCCGTGGTTGCTCACCATCCGCCGCCCAGCGCCCGGAACGTGGCTACCGCTGCGCGTGCATTGTCGGCGGTCACGCGCGCCTGCTGGTCACGTGCGGCCAGTAGTTGCCGGTCTTCGTCGAGGACTTCATAGAGGCTGACCGCGCCACCTTTGTAGGCGTCCTCGGACGCATCGCGCGCTCGAACATGCGCATCGACCTCGGCGCGCAGTTCGACCGACTGCTGCTCCAGTTCGGTCAGCGTGACGATGGCATTCTCGACATCCTCGGTGGCGCGCAGCATCGACTGGCGGTACTGGGCCAACGCTTCGGCATTGGCGCCGCGCGCCTGTTTGACTTCGGCATCGACGCGGCCGAAGTCGAACAGTCGCCAGCGCAGGCCGGCCGTTGCGGCAGGCTGGAAGGCACGCGCGGTGAACAGCTTGCTGGCGGACAAGCTTTCAAAGCCAAGCAGCGCCGAGAGCGACACCTTGGGGTAGTACTCGGCGGTGGCAACGCCGATGCGTGCATTGGTTGCGGCGAGCCGGCGTTCCGCCGCCATGACATCGGGTCGACGTCGTAGCAGCCCGCCCGGGCCCTCCGCAGCAGAGATGGCGGGCACGGCCGAAGCTTCGGGCAGGGTAGCCAGTTCACTGGCATAGGTGCCAGGCTGGGCGCCCATCAGTACATCGAGGCGATTCAGCTGGGTCTGCAACTCGATGCGCAGCGGCGGCACCGTGGTGCGCGCCTGGGCCACCAGTGCTTCGGCCTGCGCCACTTCGCGACGTGCGGACAAGCCGTCCTTTTGTCGCGTGCGTACCAGATCGAGCAACCGGCCATTGGTGCGGATCTGGTCCTCGGCAATCGCAATGCGGCGTTGCGCGCCGCGTACGCGGAAATAGGCATCGGCGGCCTCGGCCGCTACCGTGATCCGCACGCCCAGATGGTCGGCGTCGGCCGCCTGCGCTTCAGCCGTCGCGGCTTCGGCGCCGCGCCGCAAACCGCCCGCAACATCGATCTCCCAACTGGCTGCAGCGCCCACATCGTAGACGGTGCGGTTGCGGTCATAGCCAGGCATCGCGCTTCCCAACTTGCCCAGCGGACTCTCCAGCGATTGACGCTGCTTGCTGACGCTGGCGCCAAGGCTGCCTTCGGGATAGAGCGCCGCACCAGCCTCCTGGGCCGCGGCGCGTGCCTGCGCCACGCGCGCCAGTGACGCTTCCAGATCGAGGTTCTGGTCCAGCGCACGTTGCACGATCCGGGTCAGCGCCGGGTCATCGAACCCAGTCCACCATTGGTCCAGTGCGGGCGCCCCGAGCGTGGTCTGACGTTCCGCAAGCCGGTCCGCATGCGGATAGGTGGCCGGAACGGCCAGATCGGGCTGGCGGTAGTCGGGGCCAACCGCGCAAGCGGCAAGCGCCATGGTGGCAAGCACCACCGAGAGTGGACGAATCAAAGCGGGAAGTGACTTGACGGGCATGGCGAACATAGTAACTTGCATAACGATAGTTACGTCACTATACTCACTTGCATTGTGAAAGCAAGTCGAATTCGCAGAGTCCGCCCCACGCGGTACACGCCAAACGCGACCAGATGCTTGCACAGCTCCACGCATCGTTTTCTCCAGATCTCGCATTCAAGGAACACCCTATGTCCAGCAGCACAGTCGCCGAGCGCGCGCCTTCGGAATCCATTCCCGCCACGCGACCCGGTCTCGGGCGCAAACGGTTGGCGACCATCGTCGCCGTGGCGGTTGTTGCCGGCGGCCTGATTACCTACGCCACGCACTGGTGGAACACTGGACGCTTCATGGAGGAAACCGACGACGCATACGTGGGCGGTGACGTGACCGTGATCGGCCCCAAGGTGCCTGGCTATCTGACCGAGGTGCTGGTGACCGATAACCAGGCCGTGCATGCGGGCGACTTGCTGGCACGTATCGACGATCGCGACTATCGGGCGGTACTGGCCAAGGCTGAAGGGGCGATTGCCGCGCAGCAAGCGCTGCTGGCCAACCTCGATGCCACGCAGCGGCTGCAGGAAGCGGTAATTGGGCAGGCCCGGGCTGCGGTATCCGCAACCGATGCCGAGACCGTACGTGCACGCGACGATCAGGCACGCTACGCGAGCCTGGTTGCCAAGGAAGCGGTATCGGTGCAGAGCTCGCAGAAGGCCGACGCCGACTACAAGCAGTCGCGCGCCAATGGAGACAAGGCACAGGCAGCGCTGGTGGCGTCGCAACGCCAGCTCGATGTGATTGCCACGCAGAAGCAGCAGGCCCAGGCGGCCCTGACGCAGGCCATTGCCGAACGCGATCTGGCAAAGCTCAATGTCGGCTACACCGAATTGCGTGCCCCGGTCGATGGCACGATTGGCAATCGGCGGGCCAGGGTGGGCGCGTACGCAGCGAGCGGTGGCGCGTTGATGTCGATCGTGCCGGCCAGCGGCCTGTGGGTCGATGCCAATTTCAAGGAAAGCCAGCTGGCGCATATGTCACCGGGCATGCGCGTGACGATCGTGGCCGACATCCTGCCGGGCCGCGTATTCCACGGCCGGCTTGCCAGCGTGGCGCCAGCCACCGGCGCGCAGTTCAGCGTGCTGCCACCCGAGAATGCCACGGGCAACTTCACCAAGATCGTCCAGCGGGTGCCGGTGCGCATCGTGCTCGACGAGCAGGATGCCAGGCTGGGTCTGCTGCGTCCCGGCTTGTCGGTAACGGCCGAAGTGGATGGTCGCAGCGGCGCCGAACACAAGGCATCCACCGTCGCGCAGGTGAAGCCATGAGCGGCGGCAGCGCGGTGGCTTCGGTTCCACCAGCCGTACCGCTTGCGCCGGTGGGGCAGGGTGGTTTGCTGACCCCGCCGGGCGAGTTGTCGATGGGCGCCAAGGTGTTTGCGTTTGCCACGATGTGCGTGGGCATGTTCATTGCGCTGCTCGATATCCAGATCGTGTCGGCATCGTTGCGCGATATTGGTGGCGGCCTGTCCGCCGGTGCCGATGAGACGGTCTGGGTCCAGACCGCTTACCTGATTGCCGAGATCGTCGTGATTCCGTTGTCGGGCTGGCTGTCGCGTGTGATGTCCACGCGCTGGCTGTTCGCAGCCTCGGCCGCAGGCTTCACGGTGACCAGCATGTTGTGCGGGCTGGCCTGGAATATCCAGAGCATGATCGCGTTCCGCGCCGCGCAGGGTTTCCTGGGCGGTTCGATGATCCCGATGGTATTCACCACGGCCTTTGTGTTCTTCGCGGGGCCGCAACGCGTGATCGCGGCCGCCACCGTAGGCGGCTTGTCATCGCTGGCGCCGACGCTGGGGCCCACGGTCGGAGGCTGGATCACCGACAACTTCTCGTGGCACTGGCTGTTCTTCATCAACCTCGTGCCGGGCTTGTTCGTCACCATCGCGGTGCCGCTGCTGGTCAAGATCGACAAGCCGAACCTGTCGTTGCTGCGCGGTGCCGACTATCTTGGCATGGCCATGATGGCCGCATTCCTCGGCTGCCTCGAATACACGCTGGAGGAGGGGCCGCGCTGGGACTGGTTCGGCGACCCCGTGATCCTGACCACGGCCTGGATTGCCGGCTTGTCGGGGGTGGCGTTCATCTGGCGCAGCCTCACGCATGCGCAACCGGTGGTGGACCTGCGCGCGCTCAAGCAGCGCAATTTCGCGCTGGGCTGCCTGTTTTCGTTCGTGACCGGCATCGGCATCTTTGCCACGGTGTACCTGACTCCGTTGTTCCTGGGACGTGTACGCGGATTCAGCGCGCTGGAAATCGGGCTCGCGGTATTTTCCACGGGCCTGTTCCAGGTTGCGTCGATCCCGCTCTACACGTACCTGGGCAACCGCGTTGATCTGCGCTGGCTGCTGATGTTCGGGCTGGCGATGTTCGGCCTGTCGATGTGGTGCTTCACGCCGATCACGCATGACTGGGGCTGGAAGGAACTGCTGCTGCCGCAAGCATTGCGCGGCGCCGCGCAACAGTTCGCGGTGGCGCCGGTGGTCACGCTGACATTGGGCAGCCTGGCGCCGGAGCGGCTCAGGCTGGCGTCGGGCCTGTTCAACCTGATGCGTAACCTCGGTGGCGCGATCGGTATTGCCGCGTGCGCGACGATCCTGAACGATCGCACCAACCTGCATTTCTTCCGCCTGGCCGAGCACCTGAACGCCAGCAACGAGGCCATGGGTGGCCTGCTCGACGGCGTGGCGCGACAATACCTGTCGGCGGGCTACAGCGCGATCGAGGCGCATGCCGCGGCGTTGAAGCAGTTGTCGCTGCTGGCCTTGCGCGAAGCCCAGACGCAGACGTTTGGCGACACGTTCCTGGTCATCATGGCCTGCTTCCTGGGCGCCCTGGTGCTGGTACCGTTGATGAGAAAGGTGGCGCCGCCGAAGGCACCATCAGCCGATGCCCACTGAAAGGTAGGTATGATCGAAGTTGAATTTCGTACAAGGGTCCGAACGACATGCAACGCAAGACATTCCGAAACCTGCAATGCCCGATTGCCCGCAGCCTTGAACGCGTGGGCGAGTGGTGGAGCATTCTGATTCTGCGCGATGCGTTCTATGGCACAAAGCGCTTTGACGAATTCCAGCGCAACCTCGATATCGCGCCAAACATGCTCACGCGCCGGCTCAACGGCCTGGTCGAAGAGGGACTGCTCGAGAAGCGCCAGTATTCGGAGCGTCCGCCGCGCTACGAGTACGTGCTGACCGAATGCGGCCGCGATTTCCGGCCGGTACTGCTGGCGCTGCTGGCCTGGGGGAATCGCAATTTCGCGCCGGAAGGTGCCAGCGTGCAGATTGTGGACCGCGATACCGGCAAGGTCGTCGAGCCATTGCTGGTCGATGCAACCAACGGTGAGCCCCTGCAGATGGGCAAGCGGCATGTGGTCAAGCCCGGGCCGGCGGCGGACGAGCGTACGCGTGCGCGGCTGTCGTCTGCCGCATCGCATATGGCGAATCCGGTCAAGACCCCGGCGACGACAGCCTGAGCATCGAACTCGCGGCCAAGCATCGGGAAAAAGCGATCGTTCGGGGATCGCTCAACGATCGCTCAGGTTGCTCCGAGAGCATTTCTGGCATAGAGTCGATGGCATCGCACCCCGTCTTCCGACGGTTTTTCGCCGACTCCGGATACGACCCGATGCCACGCTCTCGTTTTGCCGATCGTTTCGCCGATCGTTTTGCCGGTCTTTACCCCGTTGCAACAACATGCCTGGCCGTTGTGCTGGCCGGATGCGCCAGCACACCGATGCCCCCGCCGACGCCACAGCGCATGCCGCAACAACCGACCACCATCACCACGCCGCCTGGAGGTGGCATCAGCCGCGCCCAGCTGGAAGCCGCCGGCAATGCCTGCGAGAAGGTAGTCGCCAATGCCGTCAAGACGCGTTATCCGCAGCCCGGCAGCGTCATGATGATGCCGGACCGCGAGCGTATCGCGCAGCCGACCGCCAACCAGACCGCCGTCAGCGGCGAGGGTACCTTCGAGCCCGATGCCAGTGACGAGTCGATGACCTTCCGCTACACGTGCCTGTACAACATCCGCACGCATCGCGTCGATGATGTGCAAATGAAATACGGCGCGTACTGACAGGGCAGGCAACCTGCGGTTGACCGACGTTGGTCGGCGTTTCTGCAAGAAAAGGGTGGAAAGTCACCTCGATCGCGCCATAAGGGCCCGAATCCGACTCAAATCCATGTAATTCCAGGGCAAAGCGCTGCCAGCACGCGCCGGCGTTTTGTCGTATTGTCTCGATCTGGTGATAATTGACGCTGCAACGATTTTTTGCGGCGGTCAGCGCCGCAGACTCCCATCCGTTCCAGTCCGCCCCCGGATCGATATCGTGCAGAACCACGCCAGCCAGCCAGCCAACGGCACCCCGCCAGCCGCGGAATCCCCCGATAGTCCAATGACCGCACGCGAAAAGCGTGGCATGGCCGCCATCATGATCGCGGTCTCCCTGGCCACGCTCGATACGGCCATTGCCAACACCGCGCTGCCTAATATTGCCGCCGACCTGAACAGCACGCCGGCCGCTTCGGTCTGGATCATCAATGCTTACCAACTGGCCATGGTGGCTACGCTGCTGCCATTTGCCGCGTTGGGTGGCATCCTGGGTCACCGGCGCATCTACCTGGGCGGTGTGATGGTGTTTATCGTCTCATCGGTGGTTTGCGCGATGGCGTGGTCGCTGCCGTCGCTGGCGGCGGCGCGGCTACTGCAGGGCGTTGGCGCGGCCGCCATCATGAGCGTCAACACGGCATTGATCAGCGCGCTGTTTCCGATTCACCGGCTCGGGCGCGGCGTCGGCCTCAATGCGCTGGTGGTAGGCGTGTCGTTCGCGGTTGGGCCCACGGTGGCATCCGTGATTCTTTCCATCGGCCCGTGGCCGTGGCTGTTCGCCGTGAACCTGCCAATCGGCTTGCTGGCGTTGGTTATTGCATGGCCGTCGCTGCCACAGACCAAACGCAGCCAGCACGGCTTCGACCCGGTGGCGGCGCTGCTTAACGCCATCACGTTTGCCGCACTGATCTTCGCCCTGGGCGAAGGCGTGCAACGTGAGCCTACCGAATATGTAGTGGCCGCCGCCGCGGTGTTCCTGGTGTCATTTGTGCTGTTGCTGCGTCGCGAGCGCGGCCATCCCGCGCCGATGTTGCCGATCGACCTGCTCAAGCGCCCGATGTTCGCGCTGTCGACGGCGACTGCCGTCTGCTCGTTTGCCGCGCAAGGCCTGGCATTTGTTTCGCTGCCGTTCTACTTCGAGCACGTGCTTGGCCGCAACCCGGTAGAGACCGGCTTCCTGCTGACGCCGTGGTCGGCTGTGGTGGCCCTGATGGCGCCGATTGCCGGACGCCTGTCGGACCGCTATCCACCAGGCCTGCTGGGCGGCATCGGCCTGGCCATCATGGCAGTGGGCATGGCTTCGCTGGCAATGATGCCGGCTGATGCCAGCGTGCTCAATATCGGCATCCGGATGGCGATCTGCGGCGCGGGTTTCGGCTTCTTCCAGTCTCCGAACCTGAAGGCGCTGATGGCCAGCGCGCCGCGTGAACGTGCGGGCGGCGCCAGTGGCGTGGTGGCCACGGCGCGTCTGCTGGGGCAGGCCACTGGCGCGGCATTGGTGGCACTGTCATTCGGCATTGCCGGATCGCATGGTCCGACGCTGGCCCTGGCGCTGGGCGCAGGCTTTGCCGCCGCCGCGGCAGTGGCCAGCGGACTGCGGCTGGTGACGCCGCAAAGCTCGGATAGTGCGGCGATGCAAGGCGCCCGCAAGTCTTCCTGAGACACAACGAGCTTCACGGCACGGGTTGCGACATCGACGCGCAAGACCTGCGCGCATGATTCGCGCGGGATTTGTAGAAACTGCATGGCGCCGGTGGTTCAGGCGCCATTTTTCATGGCCTGCGGCGACGGTATGAAACTTGCCCGCATTGGAGTATCGGGGCCTACGCGCCCCTGTCCAACGGAGGCAAGACGATGAAGCGATCAGACGAGTACGGCCGTCGCCATCGGCCCGACCAGCAGTATGGAGGCTATGAGGAAGGCTACGGTCCCGTGCCGGGCGACGACCGTCATTGGCGCCGTCGCGACCTGTCAGCCGGACGGTATGGCAACGGCGGTGAACGCAATCCGTACGATCCGTACGCCACCCGCGATGCGCGCGATCCGCGTTGGCAAAACGATGATCCTCGTAATGACAACGCATGGCGCCAGGGCCGTACCGCACAACTGAGTGGCGGATGGCGTTCGCGTGGCGCAACGGTCTACTATCCCGGCCGCTCCACCTACGATGAAGCACCCGATGAAAGCACGCCGCATAGCCGTGGTTATGTCACCGCGTACAGCAGCGGTTATGAGGATGGCTATCACGCAGGTTCGCAATCGTCGCGTGAGCAGCCTTCTCAGCCTGCTGGCCCCGATGAACGTTGGAGCGGCACGCGTAGCGGATACGGCAGCGGCTACGAAGACTATGGTGTCGAGGGCGGACGCAATTTCCGTCAACGTCCGCGTCCAGGTGAATCCGTCGAGCGGCGCGGGCCATACGGCTATGCAGGCGCCAGGCCGGCCGGTCCCAAGAACTACACGCGTTCGGATGAACGGGTGCGCGAGGAAGTCTGCGAGCGCCTGGCGGATACGCCGGCGCTGGATGTCAGCGACGTGACCGTGACGGTTGCCGCCGGCGTGGTCACGCTGACCGGCACCGTTGACAATCGGCGCATGAAATATGAAGTCGAGGATATCGCTGACGATACCTACGGCGTTGCCGACGTGGTCAACCAGATTCACGTGCGACCATACGGCGTGCTGGCATCCGAGTAACGAGTAACAACCGCGCGGCCATTCCGGACCACCCGCGCGCCCCGGCCCTGCCGGGGCTTTTTTCGTCCTGGTGACGCGTAGCGCGGCTGATCAGGCTGCTCCGGCCGCTCCAGTTAGAGGTCGCGCCCGCTCGGCGGGGTCTCCATCCGCTTGTCGGTCTGGTCGGCGCGATCGACGGGTGTATCCGAGGGCAATTCCTCGGCGGCGTGGATCACCTCGTCCGAAATCTCTTCCTCTGGAATTTCATCGTCGGATCCCATATGCCGCCTGTGTCCAGCATCGGCAAGTTCACGTTCGATTTCCTCGCTGGCTTCGTATTCCAGATCCGGATCGAGCGTGCTGGGAACGCTATCGGGATCGCTGGCGCCGGTGTCGTCCACCGGCATGTCCGGATGACTGCGTCGAGAAATCTTGCTCATCATGACTCCTGTCGGTTCGATGTGGCTGGAAGGTACAAAAATGGCAAGTTGCATGCCAGAAGAGTGGGTGGTCCAATCCGGGTTTCCACGAGTGTCGCCCGACGCCTATAGTGATGACAGGGGACCACCCCGATGCGCCCTGCCAGTGCCGTCGCCCGGAAGAGGCTGGAACGGCAATTGCGGTATGCAGGCGTGCACGAGGGCGTGTGGCGTGGATCGCGCAAGGGAGCGAGCGATGAACCTTTCCAGCATTCTGGTCACCCTGAGCCTGGCATCATCGGTGGCCGTATCGTCGACCCCGGTCGAGAAGCAGTTGCTGGGTATCAGTCCCCATGATTTCGCTCAACAGTTCAATGCCGTGGCCCACGACCTCGGCGCCAAGCTCAAGCTCCCCGACTTTCGCGCCAAACCGGGCTGGCATCGCGCCAGGACCAGTGAAGGCATTTCGGTGCTGGTACGTGCTGCGCAGACTGGCTATGCCATCGATGAAGTGGTGGTGGTCTGTCGGGCTGCCGAGCAGTGCATGTCGACAATCGCCGTCGCTGCGCGCGCGATCGATGCCAGTGTCGATCCCCATCTGCTGCAGTACTTTATTGCTGCAAGGATTGCCGCGCAGATCGGCGAGGTGGCGCTGGTCATGTCAGGCCTGGTTTATCTGGTAGTCAATCCCGATGACCAGGACTACGTTGCAGTCGTGATTCGTCCCTACCAGCCTCAGCAGGAACTTACCGCACATCGGCAGGCGTGATGTCCTGAAACCTCCATGTTCAATGAAGCGGTGGCACGGAACGGCGGGCGGCAGCACCCGGCGTGCGCGAAGGCGTGAATTCCAGCGCCCGTTGTTCAAGCAGCCGTTGCAATTCGGTGGCTCCCCGATAGTAGTGCGCCAGCAGCAGTCGCAATTCGGCATCTGCCAGCGGCTCGCGCAGCAACTCGCCGTAAGCGGCTGCCGCGCGCGCAGCTTGCTGCGTGGCATGGCGCAGCAACGGCAACTCTCCCATTTCAACCGGTGGCGAGACGTGTGGCGGATCACCGCGCCGCTGGCCTGCCGAGAATGGCTCCGGTGCCGCGGGCGCACCGTCTTGGGCACGTCTGCCCAACTCGGCTGCCGCACAACGCTGCATGTTGGCCCGATGCGCGAGCACTGCCCGGATCTGCGGGTCCGGGGCGGAAGCGGCCACGGCCGACAATGATTCCGCACACGCCAGTGCCAGACGGGCAAGCCGTGCCAGTGTGGTGTTCAGTGCATCCATGTACGTCTCCGGTTCCCGTACTCATTCACGTTCTAACTGTAGATGACGCACGCGGCCAGACAGTGAGATTCGATACCGCGGGCGTGGTTAATATTGTGCAGATCCGAAATTCAGTTGCGTAACTTCACTCGCACCCAAGAAGCACAAAAGAAGCCAGACAAGCACAAACCAACACACGCAAAAAACGCGCCGCATCCAGGCTCGAAAGCCTGAATGCGGCGCGCCCGCCGTGACTTGCAAGGGCGAAGCCCCGGGAAAGGGAAGTCGCGGCAATACCAGTATGGACCGTCTTGGCAGATTCCGTGTTACGCGATCACGTTACTGTTTCGGTGCCGGATCGGGTGAGTCACCCTTCGGGCCGGAAGGGGCATCCGCGGTCGGGTAGGGGGGCGCATTCTGCTGACGCGGCTTCTTGGCCCGATCGCCGGTGTTCTTCGTCGTGGACTTGGTGGAATCGTGCTGCATGCCCGATCCACTGCTCATGTTTCCGCTCATCGCACTGCCCGGCATGGTGCCCGGGGCGGTATTGCTGCGGGGGTTTGCTGGGCCTTCCGGGGCGGGTGGTGCGCTCGGATTCGGCGCGTTGGGCGAGACCGGAGCCTGTTGCGCCATGGCGGGCACACAGAGAATCGAACTCAGGGCCAGCGCGGTGGTGGCAAGGATGCGTTTCATATTGCGTCTCCCGATATTGGTAACGGTGTCTTCACGATATGTGCCACGTACCCCCGCGCTCAGGGGCATGCGCCTGAATCGGCTGTAGGAACTCGACTACAGGTTGTGGGAGCCGCCTGCAGGATTTATAGGGTCATGTAAATAGGAGCTTTCGTCTCGGGCGGAACGCGCCGGCTGGAGCGCATCTGGACAGCGCGAATGGCGCGGTACGGAACTTGCGTCGGCATACCCGTATTGCCCTAAACCGGAGACGCTCATGAACCAGGGACATAACAGCGGTAGTGGTTCCGACGACCGCTACGGAAACAATGAAACGGATCGTGACAACGCTCGTGACGACGATAGCAGCCGTGATACACGTCGCGCGTCGTATCCGTCGCGGCAACGCCAGCAAGAGCAGTTCAGCAGCGATTGGCTGACGCATCGGCAGCAGGGCGGTAGCAGCGACTGGCAAGGGCGCGCCAGCTCTCAGCCCGGGTCAGGCAGCGATTGGCAGGGCAGTGGTCAGCAACCGGGCGGCGCGCGCAGCGCATCGTCGGTTTCCTCCAGTGGCTACGGTGGCTATGAAGCGCAGCCGCAGCGTCCTTCGCAACGTCAGTCGCAACCGCAGGGTGGCGAGTATGGTGAAGGGCGCTATGGCGAATATGGTGAAGGCCGACAGCGTGAAGATCGCGATGCGGGCCGACGCTACGGTTTCGGATCGGACGAGGCTGCCGGTCGCGAAGGCCGCGAAGGTCGTGAACGATGGGGGGACTGGCATCAGGAGGAAAGAGCCGGACGCGGTAGTCAATGGTCCAGCCAGCAGGGCAGCCAGCGCGATGAGTGGGGTCAGGGGCGTGCGCAGTGGGACCAGCCTGCGCGAGGCGGCTCGCGTGGTGAGGGTAGCCGTCAAGGCGGATGGGAAAACCAGAGGCAGGGTGGCCGCGAGGCATGGCGCGACAGTTCGTTGCCGGCCCCTGACATGCGCACGCATTATCGCGGCGGTTATGGTGTCTCGGACTACGAGCCGCCCGAAGGTCAGAGCTATCGCACATGGCAACGTGGTGCGGCTGCGGACTGGCTCGAGGGCCAGGACCGGCGCGAAGATCGTTACGGTGGCAATCGCATGCGCAGCGGACAGCGCGGCTATGGTTCCGACGATCGCACCGACGATCGCGCGTATGAACACTTCACGGGCGCCAGCGAGCGCGACAGCATGAACCGCGGTTATGGCGGTGCCGGTGGTTCGGCAATGGCCAGGCGCGCGCGCCAGGTTGGTCCCAAAGGCTATCAACGTTCCGACGAGCGGATTCGCGAGGATCTGTGCGAGCGGCTGGCACTGAGCAGTCGCGTGGATGTGCGCGAAGTCGAGGTGGCGGTCAGCGCGGGCGTGGTGACGTTGAGCGGTACCGTGCAGGACCGTCAACAGAAATACCGGATCGAGGATATGGCCGACGACGTGTTCGGGGTCAAGGACGTTCACAACCAGATTCGCGTCACACGGGAAACGGCCGGTCGCTCCGGGTCATCGAGCCTGTCTCAGATGGCGCAGGCAGGCGGCGGTCTTGCTGAAAACAGTGGGCAAGGCAGGTCGTCGACGGGTACCGCTTCGTCAAGTGCCGCAGGCAGCAGCGGCAGCCTGGGTAGTGGGCTCGGCAGCGGTGGCCTCGGTGGTTTGAGCGGCAGTTCCACTTCCGGCAAATCAGATACCTGATCAGCCTCGCCGGCCGGCATGTGGTCCGTGCCGGCCGCGCCTGGACAATGACAACGAGACGCAGGAGACGCCATGCCATTCGCCTATGCAGGTACCCGACGCCGTCGCAACCGGGCTCGTCGCCGCAATGCCGACGAACACAACACGACGCAGCAGGAAGGACCGTCGGGTGCCGAAGCACGTGATGAGCGTGACCCGGTTGCAACGCGCCGGGCATCCAACCCCGATGTTCCCGTAGCACGCGACACGCAGGGCAGCGAGGCGCCACCGCGCGGTGGCAGTCAGGATCTGCTGGATCCCGGTAGCCGTGACCCTGATGCGCCTTCCACCGATAACCATTCGTGACATGCGATAAGGCCGCACCGCCCCAAATGACCAAGGGCCCGGAACGGTAGCTAGGGCAATACGGCAACCGCCTCGATTTCGAATAGCATGCCGTCCAGCGCCAGGCGTGGCACCGGGATCAGCGTGCACGCCGGCGCAGGCCAGTCGCCCAGCAGTTCACGCCATGCGCGGCTGAAGATGGCCAGGCGCTCCATCGAGTGGTCGACGATCATCACGGTCACTTTGGCTATATCGGGAATATCGGCGCCTGCGGCTTGCAGTGCGGTGCGCAGGTTGGCCAGCGCCTGTTTGACTTGCACCGCGAAATCGGCGCGCAAGCCGCCACACATGTCCTCGCCGCCCTGGCCTGCGGCAAAGATGATCTTTGCAGCGTGGTTGGCCACGGCAACGTGGGAATACCCGTTGATGCGTGGGTCATAGAGATCGGGCGGATTGATAAATTCGAGGTAGGGTGCGCGGGGCGATTCAAGCAGCATTGCAGGGTCCTCAATGGATGGGGCGCCAGTATCAAACCTAAAGTGCACTTGAGGTCAAGCACGATTGCGCTACCATGCTGCCGGTACGGTTTCTTACCGCAGTCCTTGCCTCAGTACTCGCTTCAGTCACCATGGCCCGCCAGCTAAAATCCTCTACAGTTACCGAGCTTGCCGAGCGCCCCAAGCGCTCGCGCGATCCGCTTACCGTCGGCGAAGTCGCCGAGCGCAGTGGCATCGCGGTATCCGCGCTGCATTTCTATGAATCGAAGGGCTTGATTTCAAGCGCGCGCAGCACGGGCAACCAGCGTCGCTATCCGCGGGGCATCCTGCGCCGGCTGGCGGTGATCCGCGTGGCGCAACGCATGGGCTTGCCGCTATCGGTGATTGCCGAGGCCTTTGAAAAATTGCCGATTGGCAAGGCGCCTACCGTGGCCGACTGGCGCCGTCTGTCAGCGGCTTGGCGCGAGGACCTTGACGCGCGCATCCGCACGTTGACCATGTTGCGTGACCAGCTCGACGGCTGCATCGGTTGCGGATGCCTGTCGCTGAAGGCGTGTCCGCTGCGCAATCCGCAGGACGTGATGGCCATGCAGGGGCCCGGGGCGCATGTGGAGGAAGGCACTTGCCAGCACCGCAAACGCAAGCCGTGACATCGCAACAATACCGTGCAATCGCGCAAGAGTGGATCGTTGTTGCAGCGCATGATGGGTGCAGACGCTGAGAGGCGTCGTTGTTCAAACTTCTGACAAGGAGCACCCTCATGAAAACGTTGAACCTGCTGGCCGCCGCCGCGCTTGTTGCGGTACCGGCCCTGACTTTCGCCCAAAGCATCCAGGCACCTGTGACCCGCGCCCAGGTGGTAGCCGATCTTGTCCGTGTGGAGAAGGCTGGCTATGACCCCGCGGGCAACAGTGACAACTATCCGGCGGATATCCAGGCTGCGGAAGCCAAGGTCGCCGCCAGCGAAGGCATTCCGGCGGTGCAGCCCGAAACGCGTGCCCAGGTTCGCAAGGATCTGCTGCAGGTGGAGAAGGCCGGCTACAATCCGTTCCGGGTCAGCAATGACTATCCCGCCGATATCCAGGCGGCGGAAGCCAAACTGTCCGCTCAGGCTGCGACGACTGTATCGACTGCGTCCACCGTATCGACCGCAACGCAGCCGCGTGTGGTGAAGATGGCATCGGTGCAAGGTGGACAGGCAACCTACCGGATCGACCGTCCGCGCAATCCGTTCTTCGATGGGGCCTGAGCGTCGTGCAGCGCCACCGGCGACCGCCAGCGCATCTCTCGTGCGCTGGCGTCCATTCCTGCTACTGGTTCTTCATCGCGGCAGCCAGGCGCTCGATGATCTCGCCTTCGCTCTTGAACGCCTTCTGCGCATAGGCCGCGTACTGTTCCGGGTTCATGTAGTTGGTGACCATGCCGTACTGGCGTGTCACGTTCAGGAACTTTGGATCGGTCAACGCCTTGCGGAAGGCCTCGTCAAGCCGCTTCACGACCGCCGGTTTCATATTGGCCGGGCCAATGATGCCGAACGGCGAGTTCGACCAGACCGGATAGCCGATCTCCTTTAGCGTTGGCGCATTCGGGAAATCCGCGGCGCGTTTCTCGGACAGCGTGGCCAGTACGCGCATCTGCCCGCTCTGCACATACGGCAGCAGCGTATTCGAAAGTACCGCCACATCGGACGAGCCACCCAGCAGTGCCGTAATGGCTTCGGCATCGCCCTTGTACGGTACGTGTGTCCAGTTCGATTGCGATACGCGCGCCAGTTCCGAGATGGTCAGGTGCTGGCTGCCGTAGATGCCAGTGGTGCCATAGCTGATGCCTTTCTTGTCGGCCTTGGCATCGGCAATCAGTTCCTGCATGGTCTGCCACTTCGCGTCCTTCTTTACCGCTACGGCGAAGTTGTAATCGGCAATCATCGACACGTACGTCAGGTCCTTGAGCGGGTCGTAGCGCATCTTCTGCACGTGCGGCAGCCGGAAGATCACCACCGGCGCCATGCTCAGCGTGTAGCCGTCGGGCTCGGTAGTCACCATCTGCGTGGCACCTAGTGTGCCGCTGACGCCGGGCTTGTTCTCCACCACGATCGATTGGCCCAGTTCGCGGCCCGCTGCATCGGCCAGCGCGCGCGTCACCTGGTCGGTCACGCCACCGGCGCCATAGGGCACGATCAGCTTGATCGGGCGGGTAGGGAAATCATCGGCTGCCAGAGCGCTGGTGGACAGCGTTGGTGCCAGCGCCAGACCGGTAGCGGCGAGCGCGATGCGAAGCAAGCGACGTCGTTGCATAAAGTTGTCTCCTGAATATGTCTGCCGGATCTGTCATGTCCGGTCTGCGAGGTTGTTCGCGCAGTATGACAATGCCGCCGGGTGGCGGCTATCAGGGATCGGCGGACTGGCGTCGCATATCCGCCGATTTCATCTGCCGCATGCATCGTGCGCATGCGGCACGCAGGGTCAGGCGCCCACGATCACGCGCGTGCGGATAAAGGCCTCATGCTCCATCAGGCGCTCCGCCCAGCCAGCCGGCGGCACCAGGCTGATATCGGTGATGGCATAACCGATATCGCCTTCGGTCTGCAGTTGCTGCGCTTCGATATTGGCGCCGATCTCGGCCAGTGCCTGGTTGAAGTGCGACAGCGTGCCGGGCCGGTTGTAGTGGATATTGAGTACGCGGGCCGGCGAATCAAGCGGATTAGGCTGGATCTGCGGCAGGTTCACCGCGCCGATGGTCGCACCGGTTTCAAGGAAATTGGCCAGCTTGGTGGCCACTTCGACACCAATGTTCTCCTGGGCCTCCTCGGTGCTGCCACCCACATGCGGGGTCAGGATGACGTTGGGCTTGCCCTGCAGCGGCGTGATGAACGGATCGGCATTGCTGCGCGGCTCTTCCGGGAACACGTCGATGGCGGCACCACCGATATGGCCCGTGTCGAGCAGTTTTGCCAGTGCCTCGATATCGACCACGGTACCGCGCGACGCATTGAGCAGGATGCTGCCCGGACGCATTCCCGCCAGCGCCTTGGCATTGAGCAGGTTGCGTGTCTGCGGCGTGGCCGGTACGTGCAGCGTTACGACATCGGCCGCCGCCAGTGCGTCTTCCAACGAGTGCATGGGCACCGCGCCACCGATCGACAGGCGCGGACGGATGTCGTAGAACACCACGCGCATGCCCATGGCTTCGGCCAGGATGCCGACCTGGGCACCGATATTGCCGTAGCCGATCACGGCCATGGTCTTGCCACGGATCTCGAACGACCCCTTGGCGCTTTTCTGCCATTGCCCCTGATGGGCCGCACGGCTCTTCTCGGGAATGCGGCGCATCAGCATGACGGTCTGGCCAATCACCAGTTCCGCGACCGAGCGGGTATTCGAGAACGGCGCATTGAATACCGGAATACCCGCGTGCGCGGCGGCACCGAGGTCAACCTGCGAGGTACCAATGCAGAAGCAACCCACGGTCAGCAGGCGCCGGGCCTCGGCGAAGGTGTCGGCGCCCAGATGGGTGGCCGAGCGGATGCCCAGCAATTCGTGGTCGCGCACCGCCGCAAGCAGTGCATCGCCGGCGAGGGCCTTGCTTTGCGTGGCTACGTCGATCTGGTGGCGGCCCAGCAGTTGCTGCCCGCTGGCGTGGATGTTTTCGAGGAGGATAGCGCTGGCCATGATGGTCGGGCGGACTTCAGGAGAGTTGAGAAGGCATGTCGGGCGTCCTGTCCCGGACGCGCACATCCAGACAATAGCACCGAGCCTTACCCGTGCTGGTGAAGTGGGCAAGACACTGAAGGTCGATGTTGTCGTACAAGTGCTTGCTTATGAGTAATTTTCCTCATAGGATGTCGGACAACTATAAAAGTTTGATAACGGGCAAAGCCCATCGATGAGGAGACAGCATGGAAGACAACAAGACGGGCGTGGATGCCCAACGCCGTCGTTTGCTCAAGACCGGCGCAGCGCTGGGCGCCGTGGCCACCAGCGGCTCGGCGCTGGCGCAGGCGTTTGAGTTCAAGGCTGCACAGCGTTATCCGGATCCGGCCGTCGAGATCCTGGATCCCAGCTTTGGCAAGTACCGGCTGTTCAGCTCCACGGTCGAGCAGGTAGCCACGGGATTCCGTTGGGTGGAAGGGCCGGTCTATTTTGCAGACGGCCGTTACCTGCTGTTTTCGGACATTCCAAACAACCGCATCATCAAGTTCGATGAAACGTCGAACCAGTGGAGCGTGTTCCGTTCGCCGGCCAACTTCACCAATGGCCATTGCCGGGACCGCCAGGGCCGCCTGGTCAGTTGCGAACACCTGACCCGGCGCGTGACGCGCACCGAATACGATGGCTCGATCACGGTGCTGGCCGATCGCTACCAGGGCAAGCGCTTCAACTCGCCCAATGACATCGTTTGCAAGTCCGATGGCTCGTTGTGGTTCACCGATCCGCCATTCGGCATCGCGGGAGACTGGGAGGGCGACAAGGCAGCGTCGGAGCTGCCGCATGCGGTGTATCGAATCGACCCGAAAGACAACAGCGTGACGCAGGTCATTGCCGACCTGGCCGGCCCGAATGGCCTTGCGTTTTCTCCGGACGAAAAAAAGCTCTATGTCATCGAGTCGCGCGCCCAGCCGTACCGCGTGATGTGGGCCTATGACGTGGGTGCCGATGGTCAGCTTGGTGGGAAGACCAAGGTGATCGACGCCAACGGCCCCGGTGCACTCGACGGCTTCAAGGTCGATGCCGACGGCAATATCTGGGCGGGTTGGGGCAGCAGCGGCGCGCCGGGCGCCGATCCGTCGAAGCTCGACGGCGTGCGGGTCTTCAACCCGCAGGGCAAGGCCATTGGCCATATCCACCTGCCCGAACGCTGCCCGAACCTGTGCTTTGGCGGTCCCAAGCGCAACCGGCTTTATATGGCCAGCAGCCATTCGGTCTACGCGCTCTATGTGGAGACGCGCGGCGCGGTCTGAGTCTGGTGCCTGGCCGCAGGCCCTGCCGGCATTACCGCTGGCAGGGCCTTAAAACATTCAACTCTCGAACTTAGAAAACTAAATTCCATTCCTTGTGGAATCTGCGACGATGCTGCATCCACATCGCCATGATGGATGCCGGCACACGTCCACAAGGAGACCGCATGAAACGCGCAAGTACCGCAGTTCTTGGTGCCCTGGCCGCGGGCGGAATCCTGACGCCGGTGGCCGCGCATGCGACCGAGGGCGCGCTGGGCCGGCCGGTGGCGGGTACCAGTGTGTCAGCCAATATCGGGGTGATTCCGGACCAGCCGGTCTGGATTGCCAACCTGCAAGAGCTGTATATGGATGGTTCGATCAGCGGCGGGCGCGAGGTGCCGGTGGGCGGGCGCACTACGGCGGGTATCGACGCCAAGATCGCGTTCACGCTGGCGACGATCATGAAGGTATGGGATACCGGCCCTGGCGCGTGGAATTTTGCGTCGAGTTTCACGCTACCGTATGTGTGGACCACGGTCAGGACCAACGCCGTCTTCAGCGGCCCCGGTGGCAACTCGTTTTCCCGCGGCACGTCGGACCGGGCATCGAACCTCTACGACATCTATTTCAGCCCACTGATCGCCGGTTACCACTTCTCGAAGACCAGCCATATGGCGCTGAGCTTCAATGTGTGGGCGCCGACCGGCCAATATGACAAGAACGCGCTGGCCAATCCGAGCCTGAACACCTGGACTTTCGTGCCACAGGTAGCCTTTACGCACCTGATGCCGCAGTACGGGCTGGAGTTCAATGCCGTTGCGGCGTTCCAGTTCTACACACGCAATTCGGCTACCGATTACCAGAACGCGCCACTGTTTACGCTCGATGTGATGGGTGTAAAGAAGTTTGGCAACTGGGGCGCCGGGCTGGTAATGGGCACGGTCCAGCAGCTTGGCAACGATACCGGGCCTACGGCCGACCGCCTCAACGGCTTTCGCGGGCACGATTTCACGATCGGCCCGATCGTTACCTATGACACCAAGCTTGGCGGCAAGGCGCCACTGTCATTCAGCTTGCGTTGGGTGCCGACCGTGACCAGCAAGAATCGCCTCGACAGTACCGCCACGGTCCTGGCCACGGCGACGCTGGTGTTCTGATATTCAGAACACGACGCTAAAAAATCACGAAAACATCACTTTCCTGTAACGCCTGTCGTTCAGTATCGCGCCCGCTAATGCCATGCCAGTGCGGCTGGGACCTTGCGCGGACTGATCGAACGATATCAACCTTGCAGGCCGAAGACGCACGGCCAAATGGGTCGAGAAATCAAAAGCTTATCAGGGAAGTTTCATGCGTCACATCAAGTCTGCAATCAGCGCTGCGGCGGCCATGACCGTCGTATTGTCGTTCTACGGCTGCAACGGCAGCGACGACAAGACCACAAATACGACCACGCCGCCTGCCACCCAGCCGACCGCGCCGTCCACGCCGGCCGCCGAGGTCACCGGCAAATGGACCACCGGCGACCTGCATGTCCATACGATCGAATCGGACGATGCCCAGGGCAAACTCGTCGACGTGCTAGACCAGGCCATGGTCACCAATAATCTCGACTGGACCGCGATCTCGAATCACCTGCGCGTATCCACGCGCGACCAGAACGGCACGGCCATCGTTGGCGGCCCGCTGCCGTTCTCGCAAGCCATGGCCCAGTATGAAATGCCGGCGGTACGCCAGTTGCAGGTCAATGGCAGCTACACCGGCAAGCTGATCTTTTCGGCCTTCGAATGGGACATGCCGACGCATGACCATATGAACGTGGGCATCTTCACGGGCGCACCGCTGGGCACCGCGGCCAAGGCTGCCAACCAGTTCGAGTACTACTTCACGAATCGTCCCGATACCCAGTTCGACGCGGTGGACGTGGCCAACTGGAATGCCACCGGCGCGCGGGCATTCACGACCCATGCCGACGCCGTCAAGGCCGTGGCGTGGCTGCGCGACAACTATCCGGATAGCAGCTACGCGCTGATCAACCATCCGTCGCGCAATACCGGCAAGTACACCGCGGCGGACTATCGCGAGTTCAACGACACGGCGCCGAAGATCGTATTTGCCGTGGAAGGCATGGTCGGCAACCAGATGGAGCCGGACCGCGGTGGGTACACCACGGCCTATGTCGATGCCAACCTGAAGAACCGCGTCTACGGTGGCGTGGACTATGTGGTGGCGCAAGTCGGCGGTATTTGGGATGCGCTGCTGGGTGACGGCCGCCGTTTCTGGAACGTGGGCAATTCCGACCATCACTTCAAGACCATCGGGGCCAACAGCAGCGGCTATTTCCCGGGCGAGTACGCCAGGACCTATGTGTGGATCGACAACCAGAACACCGGTATCAAGGGCGTGCTCGAAGGCGTACGCTCGGGCCGGATGTTCTCGGTGTTCGGTGACCTGATCAACGCACTCGACTTCAACCTTGCCAGTGGCGCCAGCAAGAGCGAGATGGGGGGCGAGCTGAAGGCGAAGGCAGGCGAAACGGTAACGGTGACGATCCGCTTCAAGAGCCCGGATCGTAACAACTACCAGTATCCGATCAATGGCGGTGTCAACGTCAACATGCGCCCGGTCGTCGATCATATCGACCTGATTGCCGGCGATGTCACGCCGCGCGCGGCCGCCGGTACGCCGGGCTACAGCAAGGAAACCAACGATTCGACCAAGGTCATCGCCACGTTTACGTCGGCCGACTGGAAGCTCGACAAGGATGGGTATAACAGCGTGACCTATACCTATACGGCGACGAAGAACCAGTACTTCCGCCTGCGCGGCACCAACCTGGGCATGAACGTGGCCGGTGAAACGTCGAACGGGAATCCGCTGCCCGACCTGAAGACCACGGTGACCGAGGACACTGCGCGTTTCAACGCGATCAATGCGCGCAACTATAACGACCTGTGGTTCTATTCGAACCCGGTGTTCGTGACGGTCGGATCGTAAGCGGGGTCCGCCCAGCCTAGCGGCCCAGCGTATGGAACCAGAAGGGCAGGGCGGAAGCGGCCATGGCCACGGCCAGCGGTGCAAGCTGGGCCAGGCCGGCGCCAAGGCTGCGTAGCGTTGAGGAATGCAGCCAGGGAGATGGGTTCGAGCGTGACATGGTGCCGATGTTGTGGGAATCTTGAGGGCATCATGCGCCGGGGAACCTGAATGGCGCCTGAGCAATCCGTTCAGGTACCGTTCAGCTTGCTTGCCGGACAATGCTGCCGATGACTGCTGCGCCCCTTTCTCGTTTCTTCCCATTCCGCCTTAACGCTTTGCTGCGTGCTGGCGCCCGAATGTTGCTGCTGCTGGCCGTGCTCGGTGCGGCTGGCACCGCCAGCGTGTCGCATGCCGACACTGATGCGGACCGTGCCCGCGCCGCATTGCGGTCCGGCGAGATCCTGCCGCTGTCGCGCATCCTGGAAACCGTCTCGCGCCAGTACGCCGGTGACGTGATCGACGTCAAGCTCGATCGCGACGATGGCATCTGGAAGTACGAGGTCAAGCTGCTGCTGCCTACCAGCACCATCGCCAAGCTCGAATACGACGCACGCGATGCGAAGCTGCTCAAGGCCAAGGGCCATGATCTCGACCGCGCACGCAAGCCCTGATCATCCATGCGCATCCTGCTAGTCGAAGATGAAAGCACGCTGGCCGACCAGCTCTCGCAGGCGCTGACCCAGGCCGGTTATGCGGTGGACCATGCCGCCGATGGCATCGACGCCGAACATCTGGGCCGCGAACATCCCTATGACACCATCGTGCTCGACCTGGGTTTGCCCCGGCTCGACGGCCTGACCGTGCTCAGGCGCTGGCGGCAGGCCGGCAACAACGTTCCCGTGCTGATCCTGACCGCGCGCGACAGCTGGGTCGAGAAAGTGGAGGGCATCGACGCCGGCGCCGACGACTACCTGACCAAACCGTTTCGTACCGAAGAGCTGCTGGCGCGGATTCGCGCGCTGATCCGGCGTTCGGCCGGCCGTGTTGCGCCGACGATGTCATGCGGACCGGTGCTGCTGGTGCCCGGGACCGGGCAGGTCAGTGTCAACGGTACCCCGATCACGCTGACCGCCCATGAACTCAAGGTGCTTGACTACCTGATGCACCACCAGGGCACCATCATCAGCAAGACCACGCTGACCGAGCATATCTATGCGCAGGATTTCGATCGCGACAGCAATACGATCGAGGTCTTCGTGGGGCGGTTGCGCAAAAAGCTCGGCGTCGATGTCATCGAGACAGTGCGAGGCCTTGGGTACCGCATGCGCGCGCCGGCCGGGGCTGCATGAAACGCACTTCGATTGCCCGTCGGCTGCTGGTGATTGCCACGCTATGGATCGCGGGCACGCTATGTACCACCGGCTGGTTGCTCGACACGCTGTTTGGCCGGCATGTCGACCGCACCTATATTACCGAACTCGACCGCGACCTCACCAGTCTTGCCGCTGCGCTGGAGTGGCGCGCCGACGGTCAGCTTGAACTTACGCGGCAGCCCGCCGATCCACGCTTCGACCTGCCGTACTCGGGTGCCTACTGGCAGGCCAGCTCGGGCACCCAGACCTTGCGCTCGCGCTCGCTGTGGGACATCGATATCCCGACGGTGGTCGAGCGGCAGGTGGGCCATGGCGATGCCGATATCCGCATCGGACCGAAGGACCAGTCATTGCTGGTCAAGTCCCGCCGGTTGCAACTGGCCGGTGCTGACGGGTTTGTCGATATCACGGTGGCACTGGATCGTACCGAGCTGCGCCAGGCCAAGCGTTCGTTCCGGCATCTGCTCTGGCTGTCACTCGGCGTGCTGGGACTTGGCATCCTTGGCGCGGTCTGGGCCCAGATCCGCTTCGGGCTGGCACCGCTGTCACAACTGCGCGCTGCGGTGGCCCGCCTGCATGCGGAGCGCGAACCGACGCTGCCTGGCACGTGGCCGCCGGAAGTGCAGCCGCTGGTCGATGAGATCAACGTGCTGCTGCAGCGCAATCACGAAGCCGTTGAACGATCGCGCCGCCAGGCAGCGGATCTGGCGCATGCGGTCAAGACGCCGCTGGCAATCCTGGCCAATAGTGCCGCCTCGCTGCCTGCGCCAGCAGCGCAAGGTGTCACGCAACAGGTCAACGCCATGCGCCAGCAGGTGGATCGCCATCTGGCCCGTGCCCGCGCTGCGGGGGCGAGCGGGGCTTCACGCGGCAAGGTGGCCATCCGCCCGGCGGTGGAGGAACTGGTACGTGCACTGACGCGGCTGCATGCGGAACATCCGATCGAGGTCCGTATCGATGGCTCGGCCGACTTTCCAGGCGACCGGCAGGATCTGGTGGAGATGCTGGGCAACCTGCTCGACAACGCCTGGCAGTGGTCACGCGGCGCGATTCACGTAACCCTGGCTCGGCATCCGGACACCGTGGAGATCCGCATCGACGATGACGGTCCCGGCATGCCGGCCAACGTCATGGCCCAGGCCGTGCAGCCATTTGCCAGGCTCGACGAATCGGTGGAAGGCAGCGGACTGGGCCTGGCCATCGTGCGCGATGTCAGTGCGCTGTATGGCGGCGTGTTCGAACTGGGGACGTCACCGCTGGGTGGGCTGTCGGTGAGTTTGCGGTTTCCAATGACGACCGCATGCTGAGGGTTTGCTCCCCTCTCCCGCGCGCGGGAGAGGGGAGCGGTGTTACGAGCAGGAGAGGGGAGCAAACAGATTGGGATATCATCGCGCCCTTCGCCGTTTTTGTATTACCGCCTTGTCCAATGCCACACCTGTCCGTCGGCGCCAGCGTCCGCCGGTCGCGCCTGCCCAACTGCTCGGACCGCATCACTTTGCCTACTACCGAGGTTACCTCCAAGGGCTGGAGTTGGGGCGGCTGGCCAGTCGCTACCTGTCGCCTGGGCTTGACCTGCGGCAGGCGCGCACGATGCTGGGTTGGATCGAAAGCGAACTGGTGCGTGGTGTCAAAAGACTAGCCACGCGGCCGCGCCATGATGGCGAAGCCGCGATCCTGACGGAAAAATCCTGGCTGGCGATGATCCAGCCTCCGGCGAACGAAAGCGTGGCTACGCGCCAGACGCGTCAGCGCAAGCTATTACGCGCACTCGACGCGCTGCAGCCGTTGCTGCTGACGCGGCCCGCACCCGGCGACGCGGTGGCCGGCTGGTTCGCGCCTGCCATCGCCAACAAGCTCGTGACTGCAGGATGGCCGACGTTGGGCACCCTGCGGCAGGCCGTAGCCGACGATCTGCGAAACTGGTATCGCGCAGCACCTGGAATTGGCGCGACCACGGCACGCCAGATCGAGGCGTGGCTCGCTGAGCAGTCGATGGCAACCGGCATGGCGCATCGGCCAGTGGCCGTGGCGCCGCTTGAATCGCTACAAGGCCGCGCCGCGCAAGCCGATGCAGCGGCCATCCAGTCCTGGCTGCAAGGCTATCGGCCCGAGACCAGTCACACATGGCGTGCCTATCGCACACAGGCTGAACGTTTCCTGCTGTGGGCCGTGTTCGCGCGAGGCAAGACGCTTGCGGCGCTCACGGCGGAAGACTGCCACGCCTATCAGGCTTTCCTTGCCGATCCACAACCTGCCACGCAATGGGTGGGCCCACGCGGCACACCGCGTGACCGGCACGACTGGCGCCCATTCGAAGGCCCGCTATCGGCATCGAGCATTGGCCACGCCAGCAAGATTCTGAAAGCGCTCTGCGCATGGCTGGTCGAGCAAGGGCATTTGACGGCAAATCCGTTCGCAACGGTGGCTCGGCCAGACGGCACGCCGCCGCGCATCCAGGCGGACCGCAGTTTCAGCCGCGCGCAATGGCAATACCTGAAGACTTTCGTCGCCACGCTGCCTGACGTCGATCCACGCACCACACGGTTGCTATTCATGCTGCGGCTGGCCTATGCCACGGGGCTGCGCATTTCAGAGCAGGCGCAAGCCACCGTCGGCAACCTTTCCTTTGCCGATGGATGGACGCTCACCGTCAGCGGCACACGGCCACGCACGATTGCGCTACCGGAAACGGCGATCGATGCGCTACGCAACCATACCGAGGCGCGTGGTCTCGGTCGCGATGTGGAGCGGCTACCGGCCGCTACGCCGTTGATTGGCCGGATCAAGGAAGGCGGTGATGACGGTCCGCTATCGGTGGCACAGGTCGCCGCCATCTGGAAGCGCTGTTTCACGCACGCGGGCCAGGCACTGCAAGGCGACGATGCCGAAGGCGCCACGCATTTCGCGCAGGCCAGCGCGCACTGGCTGCGGCATACAGCCGGCGCCCACGCCCTCGCGCGTGGCGTGACGCGCAAGGCCGTGCAAAAGCAGCTTGGCCATGCGTCGGTCAGCACCACGGCGGTATATCTGGACACGGATGCTGGCTGAGTTGCCGCCGAAATCGTTCAATTGGCTCGACTAAAACGTTTAATTCGGTTTCCGTACACCACGCGCTAACCTGCGGGCATGCCAGCCTTTGGCATTGCGACGGAGATTGCCGACGGTGAACGACCTGGCCGATATCGTCTTGCCGCTGCCACCTGCCTGGTTACCCCGGACGGCGGGTTGGCTGGTGCTGGGCATTTGCCTGCTCGGTGCGGCGCTATGGCTGGGTTGGCGCGCATGGCGTCACTGGCGGGCCAATCGCTATCGGCGCGAAGCACTGGCGGAACTGGCGCGGCTGCAGGCCGCCCTGCGTAGCGATGGAGCACCACGTGTGCAGGCGCTGCTGGCTCTGGCGGAACTACTCAAGCGCACCGTGCTGGCAGCGTGGCCGCGCGAGGCCGTGGCCGAGCTTTCGGGCGCGGCATGGCGTGACTTCCTGCAAGCCCATGCCGGCAAGGCCGGCGATGCCGTGGCGCCGCTGGCGGTACTGCTGGAAAGCGAATATCGCGGCGCCGTGGCGTTGACACAATGGCCCGCGCAGCAGGCTGACGCCACCGCAGTGGCTTGCCGGCGCTGGATAGCCGGACACCAGGCGCCGGTGCCATGATCGCCTTTGCCTACCCGTGGCTGTTCGTGCTCCTGCCGTTGCCCCTGCTGGTCTGGTGGCGGCTGCCGCCATATCGTGAAGCGAGCGCCTCGGTGCGCCTGCCATTCTTTGGCGAGGTGGCCGACGCAGCGGGACTGCAGCCTGCCGCTGGCGCCCATGTGCCGCGTCGCAACCTCGTCCAACACCTGCTGGCACCACTGGTGTGGGCGCTGGTGGTGGTAGCACTGGCACGTCCACAGTTTCTGGAACCGCCGATCTACAAGACCGAGCCGGTGCGTGACCTGCTATTGGCGCTCGACCTGTCGCAATCGATGGACACCCGCGATTTCAAGGATCCCTCGGGCGCGGTGGAAGCGCGGGTGCAGGCCGTGCGGCAGGTGGTGAGTGACTTCGTTGCCCATCGCCCTGGGGACCGCATCGGCCTGATCGTATTCGGCGATGCGCCGTATCCACTGGCTCCATTCACGCTCGACCATGCGCTGGTTCGCACCCTGATCGACGATATGGTGCCAGGCATGGCAGGCGCCAGTACCTCGCTGGGCGATGCGATCGGACTCGGGATCAAGCTGTTCGACAATAGCCATGCCGCGGAGAAGGTGCTGATCCTGCTGACCGATGGCAACGATACCGCCAGCCGCATGCCGCCAGTGCAGGCGGCGGCCATTGCCAAGGCGCGTGGCGTGATCGTGCATGCCGTCGGCATTGGCGACCCGGCCGCCACCGGTGAACAGAAGGTGGATCTGGATACGCTGCAGCGCATAGCCAGCACCACCGGCGGACGCTACTTCTTTGGCGCCGACCAGACCGCGCTGGCCTCGATCTACGCCACGCTTGACCGGGTGACGCCGCACCGGGAAAAGAAGCTGAGCTGGCGGCCGCGGCGTGAGCTGTTCATGTGGCCGCTTGGCGCGGCCATGCTCCTGATCATGGCCTACCAACTGGCGATGGCCGGCTACGCAAGGTGGGTAGCGCGCGCGCCGCTGCCAGCTGCGCGCAAGGAGCCTGCCGCATGAGCGAC
The DNA here is from genome assembly GCF_057315035.1 of Cupriavidus sp. Lineage (NCBI taxonomy): Bacteria > Pseudomonadati > Pseudomonadota > Betaproteobacteria > Burkholderiales > Burkholderiaceae > Cupriavidus > Cupriavidus sp. Next base: position 83,351 of record NZ_DBHKYV010000021.1, read on the forward strand.
TGGTTCCACGCTATCGCGCAGTTCCATTTCCTGCGGCCATGGTGGCTGCTGATGCTGTTCGTCGCAATATGGCTGCCGTGGGCTGTGAATCGGCAAGGCGATGTACGGCGTCGCTGGCGCGGCACCATCGCACCGCATCTGCTTGACGCGCTGATCGTCGGCGAACGCCGCCATCGTGCGCTGCGTCCGGTCCACCTGACCACGCTGGCGCTGGCCCTGGGCGCGCTGGCACTGGCGGGTCCGTCATGGGAGCGCGAGCGTCCGCCATTCCTGGCCGACAAGGCGCCGCTCGCAATTGCCGTCGACCTGACGCCCACGATGAACGCGATCGACGTCACGCCCACGCGGCTAGAGCGGGCCAAGCTCAAGTTGAAGGCGCTACTGGCCCATCGTGACGGCGGACGTACCGCCCTGTACGTCTACGCAGGGTCCACGCACCTGGTGCTGCCGCTGACCGAAGACGCGGCATTGCTGCAGACCTTTGCCGATGCGCTGCAGACCCGCATCATGCCGGTGCCGGGCAAGGATACCGGGCTGGCGCTGCGCACCATTGGCGCTGCCATGGCAAAGGAACCGGTACCCGGCACGATCCTGCTGCTGACCGATGGCGTCGAACCGGCGGCGGCCGAAAGCCTGCGCAAGCGTGATCCGCACACCCAGGTCGTGGTGCTGGCAATCGGCACCGAGGCCGGCGGCCCGCTCAAGCAGGGAGACGGGTCGGCACCGGGGCTCGATGCCGCGGCACTGCACCGGTTGCGCGATGCCGGCGTTGCGGTGGCGACCTTGACGCCCGATAGCGATGACGACGTGGCGTGGGTGCAGCGTCACGTCCAGTCACATCTGGAACAGTCCAGCTCGCAGGACACTTTGCGCTGGCACGACGCCGGCTGGCCACTGACCATCCCCGTTGCATTGCTGGCACTGCTCTGGTTCCGCAAGGGCTGGACCATCCGCTGGATTGCCGGACTGGCGGTGGCCATGGCGCTTGGCATGCCACTGACCGATGTCCAGGCGCAAGCCACTGCGGCGGCGCGCCCATGGCGTTTTGTAGACCTGTGGCTCACGCATGACCAGCAAGGGCGCCGCGCATTCGAGCGTGGCGACTTCGACGCTGCCGCCACACTGTTCGATGATCCGATGTGGCGCGGCGTGGCCTACTATCGCGCCGGAAAATTCGCCGATGCCGCGCGCGCATTCGAACTGATCAACACCACGGACGCGCAGTTCAACCTCGGCAATGCACTGGCGCAGCAGCAGAAGTACAAGGAGGCGGTGGCGCACTACCGCCTGGTGCTACAGCAGCGCCCCGGCTGGCAACCTGCGCAACGCAACCTGGCGCTGGTGCAGCAACGGCTGCAGCAAAAGCAGAACCAGGACAAGGGTGATGAGGAACCACCGGACCTGAAACCCGACAAGATCGAGCTCGATGCCAGCAAGCCGCCTCCGCCGCCCGATGGTGACAAGACGCAGCAGGGGCTGATCCAGCAGAACGCCGACATGTGGATGCGTGCGATCCAGACTTCACCCACCGAAATGCTGGCGCGCAAGTTTGCACTGCAGGAGGCCAAATGATGATCGTGCACTGGCTGGGTACCTTGCTGGTATGCGTGAGCGCCACGGCGTGGGCAGCGGAGCCCACCATCCGCATCAAGGTTATCGGGCAGCAGCCCGTGGTGGCGGGGCAGTCGCTACAGATCGAAGTGACGATCCTGGCACCGAATTTCTTTCTGTCGGCGCCGGCATTTCCATCGTTGCAGGTGCCGGGTGCCGTGGTAACCATGCCGGATGAGCGCGCCGCAAACTCGACCGAATCGATCGATGGCGTCAGTTATGCAGGTATCAGCAAGACCTACTCGTTTACGCCGCAGACGGCCGGCGACTTTACGCTGCCATCGCCCGAGATCCGCTTTACCTATGCCGGCGACGACGGCAAACCGCGCGAGGCCAGCGTCACGTTGCCCGCCACCACGATCCACGCGGGCGGCCAGCAGGGGGCACCGGCACAGGCATCCAACGTTCCCTCGACGCTTCCGGCCGCACCCATCCATATCACCCAGCAGTTCGACCAGCCGCTCAGCGGCAAGGATGCCCACCTGCGCGCAGGCGATGCGCTGGTGCGCACCATCACCATCTTCGCGCCGGGCACCCCGGCAATGATGATCGAACCGCCCACATTGGCGGCCACCCGCGGCGTGAAGGAGTTCCACGCCGATCCTCAACTGCGCGACGGCGTAGCGGCGACTGGTGACGAGCCGGCAGGCACTAGCGGTGGCCGGCGCGTGGAGACCATCACCTATGTGTTCGAAGGCAGCGGCCGCTTTACGCTGCCGGCCGCATCGGTGGCGTGGTACGACCCGGCCAGCGGCAAGCGGGCGCAGTCTTCTGCCCCGGCCGTGACGGTGGAAGTCAGCCGCGCCGCGCCCGGCATCGGACTGGCACCGACCGGCGGCGCACCGTTCAGCTGGCCAGACTGGCTGGACTGGCGGCTTATGGCGGGGCTGGCCGCGCTGGCCGTCGTGCTCGGCTATGCGGCATGGCGCTGGCATCGCGGGCCACGCCTGCTGCACGTGCGGCAGGCGGACGCCCGGGCAAACGACGGTTCGCACCTACCGCCGCTGAATCCGTAGCGCGACAAAATCATTCAGATCAAACAACCAAAAGATTGCATTCCTCTCGCATGGGGTCGCCACCCATACTTGGGTGGATTGTCCGGCTGACGGCAACGGAAAGCGCATTTGCGAGGCAACGCGCAAGGAGTGTCAATGGGATCGAGGCAGAGCGGCAGGGCGGTAGCCGCTTCCACCGCAAGGCGGCGGTACGCATTGCTGGCGACTTTCGCACTGGTCATGGCAGTGGCCGGCGCCGGCGCGACTTATTGGTACACCGCGCACGTCAAGAGGAGTGCAGCCACCACCATCCAGCCCGGCGATGGCGTGAATGGCCCGCGTGGCATGGTTCACGTGCCCGGCGGTGATTTCCTGATGGGCAGCGACCACAAGCTGTCCCAGGCCAATGAACGGCCAGCGCACAAGGTACACGTCAACGGCTTCTGGATGGACCAGCATCACGTCACCAATGCCGAGTTCCGCAAGTTTGTCGAGGCCACCGGCTACCTGACCACGGCCGAACGCGTGCCGGACTGGGAGACCATGAAGGTCCAGTTGCCGCCCGGTACGCCACGTCCGCCCGATAGTGCAATGGTGGCAGGTGCCATGGTGTTTGTCGGCACGAATAGCCCGGTGCCATTGCGCGAGTATTGGCGCTGGTGGCGCTTTGTCCCCGGCGCCGACTGGAAGCATCCCACAGGCCCGGGCAGTTCGATCGACGGCAAGGATAACCACCCGGTAGTGCAGGTCTCGTACGAGGATGCGCAAGCCTATGCCAAATGGGTCGGCAAGCGGTTGCCGACCGAAGCCGAATGGGAATTCGCGGCGCGTGGCGGACTGGAGCAGGCTACATATAGCTGGGGTGACCAGTTCGCACCCGATGGCCGGCAGATGGCCAATGTCTGGCAGGGACAGCAGGTGCAGCCGTTCCCGGTGGTCAGTGCCAAGGCCGGCGGCGCCTCCGGTACCAGCGCGGTGGGCACGTTTCCCGCCAACGGCTATGGCCTGCTCGACATGACCGGCAATGCGTGGCAATGGGTAGCCGATTGGTATCGCGCCGACCAGTTCCGGCGTGAAGCCACGGTGGCGGCCTTGATACAGAACCCGGCGGGGCCTACCGACTCATGGGATCCGACCGAGCCTGGCGTGCCCGTGAAAGCGCCCAAGCGCGTCACGCGCGGCGGCTCGTTCCTGTGCAACGAAGACTTTTGCCTCAGCTATCGCCCCAGCGCGCGGCGCGGTACCGATCCCTACACGAGCATGTCGCACCTGGGCTTCCGGCTGGTGATGGATGACAGCCGCTGGGCGGCCACGCGCGAGCCGCCGGCACTGGCATCGATCAGGCAATAGCCACAGCAGCAGGTGTAGCAGTAGCAGCAGACAGTTCGGACACTACCAACGGACAGGAGACGTGCGCATGTCAGTTGCCGGGGCAGGAAGCGTTCAGCGTATTCGTCATGGGCTCGCACATGCCGTCGTGCTTGCGTCGCTGCTTGCGACGCTGGGCGGGTGCGCATCGACACCGGGCAGCAGCGCGGCGGGTGCCACGCAACCATCCGGCGCAGCCAACGCCGCGAGTGCCGCCACTGCACTGCCGTCGTGGCGTGACGGCGCGTCGCGCCAGACCATCGTCCGTTTCGTGGAAAGCGTTACGCGGCAGGGCTCGCCCGAGTACGTGCCACCAGCCGAGCGCATTGCGGTCTTTGACAACGACGGCACGCTATGGAGCGAGCAGCCGCTGTACTTCCAGTTCTTCTTCCTGCTTGACCAGGTGCGCGCCGCGGCGCCGCAGCATCCCGAATGGAAAAGCAATCCTGCCTTCAAGGCCATCATGGCCAACGACATGGCTGGCCTGATGCGCGAGGAAAAGCGCCTGCTGCCGCTGATTGCCCAGGCAAACAGTGGCATGACGGTTGACGAATACGATCGCACGATCCGCGCGTGGCTCGATACCGCGCGCCACCCGAAGTTCAACCGGCGCTATACCGACCTGGTCTTCCAGCCTCAGCTCGAATTGCTGAACTACCTGCGCGCCAATGGTTTCAAGACCTTTATCGTATCCGGCGGCACCATCGAGTTCATGCGCCCGTGGTCCGAGCGCGTGTATGGCATTCCGCCGGAACAGGTGGTCGGGTCCACACAGTCGGTGACCTATGAAATGCGTGGCGGCCAGCCCACGCTGGTACGCGGCCCCAAGCTTGAATTCATCAACGATGGCGCCGGCAAGCCAGTGGGCATCTACCGCCAGATCGGCAGACGGCCGATCCTGGCCGTGGGCAACTCCGACGGCGACTTGCAGATGCTGCAGTACACGATGGCTGGCACGGGCTCGCGACTGGCCGTGCTGGTGCACCACGACGACGCCGAGCGCGAGTTCGCCTATGACCGCAAGTCCGGTATCGGCAAGCTCGACCGTGCCCTGGACGAAGCCAGGGCACGTGGCTGGACCGTCATCAGCATGCAGCAGGACTGGTCGCAGATCTATCCGCCCGCACGACCCCAACCGTGAACGCATAACGTCCACAACAACGGGAGCAATCGATGAGCCCCATACCGCGTACCCGCCTGCGCAGGCTGGCCACCACCGCAGCGGTCATTGCGATCCTGGCCGTGGCCGGCTGCAAGAAGGCCGACGAGAACAAGCCCGCACAGACGCCCGCCGCACAGGCACCGGCTCCTGCTGCGCCACCGCCGACGGCATCGGTGCCGGCAACACCGGTCACGCCAGCACCGGTGGCATCCGCGCCCGACGCTGCCGGCGCCTCGCCGGTGGCGGCCACGCCCGCCGGTACGCAGGGCGGGCAGACCGGCAAGCCCAATATCCTCGTGATCTTTGGTGACGATGTGGGGCTGGGCAATGTCAGCGCGTTCAGTCACGGCGTGGTGGGCTACAAGACGCCGAACATCGACCGCATCGCGCGCGAAGGCATGATGATGACGGACTACTACGCCGAGAACAGCTGTACGGCGGGTCGGTCGACGTTCATCACCGGCCAGACCGTGTTCCGTACCGGCCTGTCGAAGGTGGGCCTGCCAGGCGCGCCGGTTGGCCTGCAGGACCGTGATGTAACCATCGCGCAGGCATTGAAGCCGTTGGGGTATGCCACCGCGCAATTCGGCAAGAACCACCTTGGCGACCAGGACCGCTTCCTGCCGACCAAGCACGGTTTCGACGAGTTCTTCGGCAACCTGTACCACCTGAATGCCGAGGAAGAGCCTGAGCGTCCGTACTGGCCCAAGGACAACCCCGACTTCCTGAAGTTCTACAACCCGCGCGGCGTCATGCACAGCACCGCGGATGGCAAGATCGAGGATACGGGTCCGCTGAACCGCAAGCGTATGGAAACGATCGACGACGAAACCACCGGCGCCGCGATCAACTACATCAAGAAGCAGGCCGATGCGAAGCAACCGTTCTTTGTCTGGATGAACTTCACGCGCATGCACCTGTTCACGCATGTGCGCGCCGAAAACCGCGGCAAGGCCGGACTCGGCGCGGGACACGAGTACGCCGATGGCATGTGGGAGATGGACCAGAACGTGGGCAAGCTGCTCAAGTCGCTGGACGACTCCGGTATCACCAACAACACGATCGTGGTCTACACCACCGACAATGGGCCGAACTTCTTCACGTGGCCCGATGCCGCCAACACACCATTCCGCAGCGAGAAGGATTCGAACTGGGAAGGTGCGTACCGGGTGCCGGCGATGATCCGCTGGCCGGGCAAGATCCAGCCCGGCGGTGTCAGCAACGGTCTGATGTCGGGCCTCGACTGGTTCCCGACACTGCTTGCGGCTGCTGGTGACGGCGACGTCAAGGACCGGCTGCTGAAAGGAGCAAGCCTTGGCGGCAAGAGCTTCAAGGTCCATCTGGACGGCTATAACCAGCTGCCCATGCTGACTGGACAGACCGACAAGAGTGCGCGAAGCGAGTTCTATTACTTCAATGACGATGCCGAACTGGTAGCCATGCGTTACGACGTGTTGACGCAAGGCGCCACCACGCCCACGGCGTGGAAGGTGGTCTTCTGCGAGCAACGGGCGCCGGGTGGGTTCATGGTCTGGAAGGAGCCGTTCACATGCCTGCGCGCGCCGAAGTACTTCAATCTGAGGATGGATCCGTACGAACGTGCCGATACCGGCCCGACCAACCTCTACCACCAGCTGGAGACCGAGAATCCGTACCTGTTTATCGAGGGCAACCGCCGCGCGATCAATTTCCTGCAGACCTTTGTTGATTACCCGCCGAGCCAGATCCCGGCAAGTTTCACCATCGACCAGGCCAGCGAGAAGATCAAGCGTCAGGTAGCGGATCAGCTTCAGAAGCAGCAACAGCAGCAGAAGAAGTGACGGCGAATAGCCGCAAACTGGGAGCTGGCATGGTACGCAATCATGCGCATCGTGCCAGCATGCGCCGCGGCCTCTGGCAGGCTGCGGCGTTGTTGTTCCTTTCCGGCGTGGCCGGCCTGGTTTACCAGGTGCTGTGGATCAAACAGTTGTCGCTGGTGGTGGGTGTTGACATACACGCCGTGACGATTGGCATCAGCGCGTTTTTTGGTGGGCTGGCACTCGGCGGCTGGGTAGTGGGCCGACTCGCGGATCGAGCAACGTCGGCATGGCGGCTCTACCTGTGGCTGGAATGCGCGATCGCCGTGCTGGCGATTGGCGCAACCCTGGGCCTGGCTCATGCGGCCGCGCCTTTTGCGTGGCTGGAATTGCGCGTTGGCGCCGCGGCATGGGCCTTGCCGGTATTGCTGGTGGGCCTGCCGGCCATCGCGATGGGTGGAACACTGCCCGCACTGATGCGCGCAATCCGTACCGAGGGTGCGCAACTGGGCGCGCATGGTGGTCAGCTATATGCGGTAAACACCGCCGGCGCGATTGTCGGGACACTGCTTGCCGCATTCGTCTGGATTCCGCAGTTCGGCATCACGGGCAGCGCCGTGACCGCGGCATTGCTGAATGCGCTGGCGGCGTTCGGCGCGTGGTGGTTCGGCAGGGGTGCGACGTTGACGCGTGGTGATGCCCCCACAGCCGGCGCGACCGCTTCCCATAGGTCTGGCCAGCGCATGCTTGCGCTGGGCCTCTATGCCTTGGCCGGCGGCATCGCGCTCGGCTATGAGGTGGTCTGGTCGCAAGCCATGGTCCAGTTCATGAGCACGCGCGCCTTTGCGTTTGCGGTGATGCTGGCCACCTATCTGGCCGGTCTGGTAATCGGCAGTGCCATGGTGGCCAGGCGCGTCGACCGCACCAGCGACCCTTGGGGAATGTTTGCGCTGCTGATCGTGGGCGCCGGACTCGCGGCGCTGGTTGAATTCGCATGGCTTGGCGAATGGCTACCGGCCGCACAGCAGTTGGTGTCGCAGCGCGTGCTAGGGGCCACCGGCAGTTTGCTGGCTGCTACCTGTGCCAGTTTTGCGGTGGCGGCGTTGTGCGTGGTTTTCGTGCCGACCCTGTTGCTGGGCGCGGCGTTTCCGTACGTGGTGCGCTTGTCGGTCGATCCCGCACGCGTCGGTACGGGTGTCGGCACCGTGCTTGCGCTGAATACGGTCGGTGGCATCGCCGGTTCGGTGCTGGCTGGCTTCGTGCTGGTGCCATGGCTTGGCGTGGTCGAGACGCTCGGGGTGCTGGCCGCAGCAGGCGGCTTTGTCGCGGTGCTGGCCGTGGCGTTTGGTGATGGCGTACAACGCCGCGCGCGGTTTGCCGTACCGTTGCTGGCCGTGATCACGCTGATCGTGGCGGTGGCCACGCCTGCCGACCGCTTCGCCACCTTGCTGGCCAAGTCGCGTGGCGGATCGCTGGTGTTCTATGAAGAAAGCCGTGGGGCCACGGTGGCCGTGGTGGAGCAGGGCAAGGCGTCGCAACGCTTTCACCGGCTCTATATCCAGGGTGTCTCCAACTCCGGCGACACCATGACGTCGCTGCGCTATATGCGCTTGCAGGCCTTGCTGCCGTTGATCGTGCACAACGGTACGCCGCGCGCCACGCTGGTGATCGGGCTTGGCACCGGTATCACGGCGGGTGCCACGTTGCAGTATCCAGGCCTGGAGCAGCGCGTGGTGGCCGAGCTGCTGCCGGCCGTGGTACGCGCGGTACCGAGCTTCCAGGGCAACTATGGCGCAAGCACCGATCCGCGCATCGACGTGCGCCTGCGTGATGGGCGTCGCGAGCTGCTGCAGAGTTCGCAGCGCTATGACCTGATCACGCTGGAGCCGCCGCCACCATCGGCCAGTGGGGTGGTCAACCTTTACTCGCGCGAGTTCTATCGGCTGGCTGCGGCGCGTTTGCAGGACGGCGGCATCGTGGCGCAATGGTTGCCGTTGCCTACCCAGAACCGCGACGACACGCGCTCGCTGGTGCGCAGCTTCCTGGATGTGTTTCCGCACGCCACGCTATGGACCACCGAGTTGCACGAGATGCTGTTGGTTGGATCGCTGCAACCGGTGACGCTCGATGCCGCACGCATCGCGTCGCGTTTTGCCCAGCCCGAGGTGTCCGCTGCGCTACGTGCGGTGGGCGTGGCGTCGCCCGCCGCCTTGCTGGCCACCTATGTCACCGATCGCGCGGGGCTGGACTGGTTTGCCGGTGATGCGCCGGCCGTAACCGATGACCGTCCGCGCATCGAATATGCGACCTGGGTGCGGCGCCAGGATTTTCCACCGGTGCTGCGTGAACTGATCGACCTGTCGTCGGACCCGCCATTGGTCGGCGCCAGCGATGCGTTGTTCCAGGACATCCGCCGCGAACGCGCCACGCTGCAGACGTTCTATGCCGCCGGGCTCGACGCCTATCGCGGCGACCGCGAGGAATGGCTGCGCGACATCACGGCAGTGATGCGTGCGGACCCCGACAACCCTTACTACAACTGGTTCACCGGCGGCCGGCCGGGCCACTGAGACGGAGGCATGCCATGAGCGCGCGCGACGAGATCCTGGCGCTGCAAGCGCGTATGGGCGAGTCAATCGTCGGACAGGAACGGATGATCGAGCGGCTGCTGCTGGGCCTGCTGGCGGACGGGCACTTACTGGTGGAAGGCCTGCCAGGACTGGCCAAGACCCGCGCGATCAAGAGCCTGGCCAGGCAACTCGATGCGCGGCTGTCGCGCGTGCAGTTCACGCCGGACCTGTTGCCTGCCGATATCACCGGCACCGACATCTACGTGACCGACGGCGGCAAAGGCGAGTTCCGCTTCCAGCCGGGGCCGCTGTTCGCCAACCTGATCCTGGCCGACGAAGTCAATCGCTCGCCTGCCAAGGTGCAGGCGGCATTGCTGGAAGCCATGGAGGAACGGCAGGTAACGGTGGGTGGCAACACCCATCGGCTTGAATCGCTGTTCCTGGTCATGGCGACGCAGAACCCCATCGAGCAGGAAGGCACATATCCGCTGCCCGAGGCGCAGATGGATCGCTTCCTGATGCACGTGAACGTCGGTTATCCGGAGTCCGCCGCCGAAGTGCAGATCGTCCGGCTGGCACGCGCGGAAGAGGCCGCCACACGGGGCGCGGCAAGCGGGCAGGGTGCCGGAGCGCGCCTGTCGCCGGAGATCATCTTTGCCGCGCGCGAAGCGATTCATGGCATAACCGTCAGCGAGCCCGTGGAGCGCTATATCGTCACGCTCGTGCAAGCCACGCGCGATGCGGCGCGCTTTGATGATGAGCTCAAACGCTGGATCCAGGTGGGGGTGAGTCCACGTGGCTCGATCGGACTCGACAAGGTGGCGCGCGCGATAGCGTGGCTGCGCGGCCGCGACCACGTCACGCCAGAGGATGTACAGGCCGTGGTGCACGATGTGTTCCGCCATCGGCTGATCCTGTCCTATGAGGCCCACGCAGCGGCGATTGCAGCCGATGCGGTGATCGATCGACTGTTGCAGCGCGTGGCGGTGGCGTAGGGAGCCGACCATGGTCAGCGATACCGCCGCGCGCGCACGCACCCATGTGGATGCGCCGGCCGCTACCTCAGAGGCCGTGCCCGGCGTCAGCGTGGACCTGGCCGCGCTGGCTGCGCTTGAAGCCAGCGTACGTGACTTCCACTTTCGCACGCGCCAGCCCGTGCATAGCCTGCTGTCCGGGCGCCATGGGTCGCGCGTGCGCGGCCGCGGCCTGGCTTTCGAGGAGCTGCGGCCTTACTTGCCCGGCGATGATGTGCGGACCATCGACTGGCGTGTCACGGCGCGTACCGGCAAGCCGCATGTGCGGATTTATGCCGAGGAGAAGGAGCGGCCGGTGCTGCTGGTGGTGGACCAGCGCATGAACATGTTCTTTGGCAGCCGGCGCGCCATGAAGTCGGTGACGGCCGCCGAAGCAGCCGCGCTGGCCGCGTGGCGCATCCTGTCGGACGGCGATCGTGTCGGCGGCGTGGTGTTTGGCGACACCGAGCAAAGCAATGTTGCGCCCCAACGCAGCCGGCATGGCGTATTGCACCTGCTCGGAGAGCTGGCCCGGCACAACCAGCGCCTGCGCGCCGACGCGCCGGCGCGGCGTGGCGCGGTCCAACTCAACGCCGCGCTCCAGCGCGCGCTGCGGCTGGCCCATCATGATCATCTGGTAATCGTGATCAGCGATTTCGACGGCGGCGATACCGCCACGCGTGACCTGATGCTGGCGCTGCGCGGCCGTAACGACATATTGTCGGTGCTGGTCTACGACCCCTTCCTGCTCGAGCTTCCGCCATCGGGCCATCTGGTGGTCAGCGACGGCGAGCTGCAAGTCGAGCTTGGTTTGGGGCAGGAAGCACTGCGGCGCAACGTGCGCAGCTTTGCCGATGCGCATAGTGCCGCGCTGATGGACTGGCACAAGGGCATTGGCGTGCCGCTGCTGCCGTTGTCCGCTGCCGAGGATACGGCAGCGCAATTGCGCCGTTTGCTTGGCAGGGCTGGCGGTTCGCTCTGAAACTGGTCGCGATTTGAATCGCCGTGCCCTCTCCCCCGGCCCCTCTCCCGCATCGCGGGAGAGGGGAGCAAGACAGGCTACGAGCAGGTTTAGTCTGCCGTGATGTTGCCGGTCTGGATCACCTTTTTCCAGCGCTGGAACTCCGATGCCTGGAACGCCGTGAACTGCTCCGGCGTGCTGGCAACCACTTCAAAGCCCAGTTCCAGCAACTTCGGCTTGACCGCCGGGTCGTTCATCGCGGCCACCACGGCGTTGTACAGCTTGGCCTTGATATCGGCGGGCAGCCCCTTGGGCGCGGCAATGGCCTGCCACGAGTAGACCGTCACACCCTTGTAGCCCAGCTCTTCCATGGTCGGCACGTCCGGCAGGATGGGCGAACGCTTGCTGCTGGTGATGGCCAGCGGGCGCAGCTTGCCGGCCTTGATATGCGGCACGGCGGTGTTGATGTTCATGAACGTCGCATCGACCTGGCTGCCGAGCAGGTCGTTCAACGCCGGAGCGCCGCCCTTGTACGGCACATGCAGGCCGGTGGTATTGGTCTGTTGCCAGAACAGTTCGGCGGTCAGGTGGTCGCTGGTGCCATTGCCAGCCGATGCGAAGGTCATCTTGTTCGGATTGGCCTTTTCAAACGCAATGACATCCTGCAGCGACTTGTACGGCGAACTGGCGGGCACCGCCAGCACATTGGGCGCCTGCACCGCGACGCTGATGTAGTCGAAGTCCTTGGTCGGGTCATATCCCGCGTTCTTGGTCAGGTGCGGGCCGATCACGAACGGGCCGAGCGACGATACGAACAGCGTATAGCCATCAGCCGGCGCGCGCTTGGCGGCGGCGGCGCCGATCATGCCGGCCGCGCCGGGACGGTTATCCACGACAAAGCTGCCGCCGAACGTCGACTGGAACTTGGCACTCAGGATGCGCGCGATATTGTCGGTGGAACCACCGGGCGGGAACGGCACGACCAGCGTGACCGGCTTTTCGGGCCAGGCCGCTTGCGCGGCAGTCATCGTCGCACCCAGCAACAGCGATACCAGCATCTTTTTCATGGTTGTCTCCTCTTGTTTGATTGGATTAGATTTGGCTGTTCAATGCGTACCGAACTCGGCCTGCTCGCGCGTCCACGCACGTGCCTGCTCGCTGATGCTCAGGCCCAGGCCCGGTCGGGTGGGCACCTTGATACGGCCATTGCCGATCTCCAGGCGTTCGTTGAACAGCGGTTCGAGCCAGTCGAAATGCTCCACCCACGGCTCGCGCGGATATGCGGCGGCCAGATGCACGTGCAGCTCCATGGCGAAGTGGGGCGCAATCATCAGGCCCGCATGCTCGGCCAGCGCACATACCTTGAGGAACGGCGTGATACCACCCACGCGCGGTGCGTCAGGCATCAGGTAGTCGGCAGCGCGGTGACGGATCAGGTCCCAGTGCTCGGCGGCGCTGGTCAGCATCTCTCCCGTGGCAATCGGCGTGTCGAACTGTTGCGCCAGCGCGGCATGGCCTTCGTGGTCATAGGCATCGAGTGGTTCCTCGATCCAGACCAGGTTGAACGCTTCAAAGGTGCGGCACATGCGCTGCGCGGTCGGACGGTCCCATTGCTGGTTGGCATCGACCATCAGCGGCACGCCATCACCCAGCTTCTCGCGTACGGCGGAGACGCGCTGGATGTCGATCTTGCCGTCCGGCTGACCGACCTTGAGCTTGATGCCGCCAATACCGCGTTCCACCGACGCCGCGGCGTTGACCAGCAACTGGTCCAGCGGGGTATGCAGAAAACCGCCCGAGGTGTTGTAGCAACGTACCGAGTCACGGTGCGAGCCCAGCAGCTTGGCCAGCGAGAGTCCCGCGCGCCGCGCCTTCAGGTCCCACAACGCCACGTCGAATGCGCCGATGGCCTGCGTCGACAGGCCGCTACGGCCCACCGATGCACCGGCCCAGCAGAGCTTGTCCCACAGCTTGCCGATATCGCTTGGGTCTTCGCCCAGCAGGGTAGGGGCGATTTCCCTTGCATGCGCGAACTGGCCAGGGCCACCGGCACGCTTCGAGTAGCTGAACCCGAGCCCTTCGTGACCGCTGGCGGTGCGGATCTCGGCAAACAGGATCGCCACTTCGGTCATCGGCTTCTGACGGCCGGTCAGCACCTTGGCGTCGCTGATCGGCGTAGCCAGCGGCAGGTAGCAGGACGACAGGCGAATCGAGGTAATGGCGTCGGCGGAGGGCGAGGTAGTCATGGGCTGGAGCATCCTGAATCAACAATCACAGACTTCGGACATCGTATGACATCGTTGTCAAAAAACGGCCAGAAATTGGCCGGACAGCGTTGCTATAATGCGGGCCGCAGCGTTTCTTTACACAACAATGGCGCTCAACGGCAACGAAAATGCATTCGGGCTGCAGGTTCAAGGCAATTGCCTCGCACAGCAGGTGGGATGAATGCTAACGTTGTCATTTTGGCGGGTCAACTGCTACGGGGGCACATCGCGTAGTCGTTTACCCGCACCAATCCAATATTTTCCAGAGTTGGCATGTCCGATTCATCCGGGCGCAAGTCCGTCACGCTGCACGATGTGGCGCGCGAAGCAGGGGTTTCGCTGATCACTGCGTCGCGTGCGCTCAGCAATCCGGGCCTGGTCTCGGCCAAGACCATCGCCCGCGTACAGCAGGCCGTGGAGGCCACCGGCTATATCCCGAACCTGCTCGCTGGCGGCCTCAAGTCGCGCCGTAGCCTGACCGTGGCGGCACTGGTGCCGAACATCGCTGTGGCGCAGTTCATCCCGACCGTCAAGGCATTGACCGATGCGCTCGACGCGGCCGGATACCAGTTGATCCTTGGGCAGACCGGCTATGACCACGCCCGCGAAGAGGCGCTGCTCAGCACCATGATCAGCCGACGCCCCGACGGTATTGTCGTTACCGGCCTGGTGCACTCGCAGGTCGCACGCGATCAGTTGCGCCGCTCGGGCATTCCAGTGGTGGAAACCTGGGACCTCAGTGACCGCCCGGTCGACATGGTGGTCGGGTTCTCGCACCTCAAAGTTGGCAGTGCCGTGGCCGGCTATTTCCTTAACAAGGGCTGGCGGCGCTTTGGCATTGCCACTGGCGACGATCAACGCGCGGCCGTCCGGTCAGAGGGGTTTCTCTCGACGTTGGGCCATGCTGTGCCCACCGCCCGCGTGCCATCACCAAGCAGCCTCGGGCTGGGCCGCCAGGCGTTACGCGATCTGCTGGCACAGGACCCCGGCATCGAGGCCATCTTCTGCAGTTCGGACCAGCTTGCACAAGGCGTGATCGAAGAGGCCAGGGCGCGCGGATTGCGCATCCCCGAGGATCTTGCGATCTGTGGCTTCGGCGACGCCGATTTTGCCGCCGATATGGCGCCATCGCTGACCACGGTGCAGATCGACGGCGCAATGATCGGCAAGACCGCCGCACGCCTGCTGCTGGAACGCTGCCGTGGCGAAACGGTCCCCGAATCAGTGATCGACATGGGCTTCCGCATCGTCGAGCGCGAGTCGACGTGATTGTGCTCTCCCCTCTCCCGCACGCGGGAGAGGGGCGGGGGAGAGGGCCGGCGCATCAACATGCGACATACCCATCCACTACTCGCAAACAGCTTTGCCAATAACCCCACCCAATCTCCCCGCCGCCACCTCGATCTCCCGATCCCCGAACCCGCCAAAGCCCAGTATCAACCCCGCCGGGCCTTTCCCGTCCGCGTACATCGGCGATACCGCGCGCACCGCAACGCCAACGTCGGCGGCTGCTTTTGCAACCTGCCGATCGTCGATGCCCGGCGCCAGCCAGAGCACCAGATGCATGCCCTGGTCCGACGGCTGGAGCCATGCCAGATCGGCAGGGATGGTGCTTTCGATGGTCTGCATCACGAATGCGCGCCGTTCGGCATGAACGCCGCGTACGCGACGGATATGCCGGTCGAGATGGCCTTCGTCGATAAATGCGGCCAGCACATGCTGGTCGGCGGTTGGTGGATGGCGATCCATCAGGATGCGGGCGCCAAGATAGGCGTCGACCAATGCGTCGGGTACCACCGCATAGCCAAGTCGCAATGACGGATAGAGGATCTTGCTGAACGTGCCAAGGTAGACCACGCGCTCGGGCGCCAGCCCTTGCAGCGACGGGAACGGATGGCCGGCGTAGCGCAGTTCGCTGTCATAGTCGTCTTCCACGACCCATGCCTGGTTGGCCTCGGCCCATGCCAGCAACGCCTTGCGGCGCGCCATGCTGAGTGGCATGCCGAGCGGATACTGATGCGAGGGCGTGACGAACGCGGCGCGGGCATGGGGGGCAAGGGCGGTGCCGGCATCGACATCGATTCCGCCGTCATCGACCGGTACGCGCACGATGCGCTCGCGCGGCCCGATGCTTTCCAGAATGGCGGTGATGCCGCGATAGGCGGGGTTCTCCACCCATACCGCATCCGCGTGGTCGAGCAACACCTGACACGACAGGAACAAGCCTTGCTGTGTGCCGGTGGTAATCACGATCTGGCTCGCATCGCAATGGACCGAGCGTGACCGGCGCAGATAGTCGGCAATGGCCTCGCGCAATGGCAGCGCGCCTTGCGGTTCGCCATAGCCCGCCGGTGCGGCCAGGCCGCCGGCGCGCAAGCGGTTGCCGAGCTTGCGCCATGCCTCGTTGGGCGCGGCAGCCCCGGCCGGTACCGACACCGCGAACGGCGCTTGCGGCAAGGCCGTGAACTCCTTGGCAATCGCTGCAAACGACTGCGCGGACGGCGGCAGATTGGCCACCTTGCGCTGACGGCGCGGCGCCGGCTGGGCACTCGCCATTGCCGCCACACGCGTACCGGCACCATGCTGTGCCGAGAAAATGCCTTCCGCCACCAGTTGTTCGAAGGCATCCACCACCGTGCCGCGCGACACGCCGAGCGCCTCGGCCAGCGCCCGCGTGGACGGCAGGGATTCGCCGGGCTTCAGGTCGCCGCGTGCCACGGCGTCGCGCATGGCCTGTACCAGTTGCCGGCTCAGGGGGCCCGCATCGCGCTGCAGCGTGCCAATAAAGGGGATCTCGGGCACCTTGGCGGTTCTGGACATGGCAAAGTGGTCTGGTGGAAAACACATAAACTGGCCCTACACTCTACTCCAGTTAACCGCGACAATCCGTTCCATCGTCCGCCAGAATTCCCGGAGCAGTCATGTACGTTCCCGCCCATTTCGACGTTTCCAGTACCCAGACCATGCACGCACTGATGGTCGAGCACCCGTTCGGCACCTTGTTCACGCACAGTGCGAGTGGCCTCGACGCCAACCATATTCCGTTCGAACTCGATGCCGATCGCGGCGAACTGGGCATGCTCAAGGCCCATGTGGCGCGTGCCAACCCCGTGTGGCAGGACGTGGCCAATGGCGACGAAGTGATGGTGGTGTTTCGCGCAGGCGATGCCTACATTTCGCCCAACTGGTATCCGAGCAAGCACGAAGCGCACAAGCAGGTACCCACGTGGAACTACCAGGTCGTGCATGCGCATGGGCGGATCACGATCCACGATGACGAGCGTTATGTGCGCGGCGTGGTTGCGCGCCTGACGCGCAGGCATGAAGCGGCGCAACCGCGCCCATGGAAAATGTCCGATGCGCCCGCCGATTTCACCGATACGTTGGTCAAGGCCATTGTCGGCATCGAGATCGAGATCACGCGGCTGCAGGGCAAATCAAAGCTGAGCCAGAACAAGGAGGTGCGCGATATCCGCGGTGCCGGCAACGCGCTGATGGAGCAGGGCAGCACGGCCATCGGGCAGGCCATGCTGGCGAGTGCGGAACAGAAAGAGCGCGGGTAATCAACCTCAACTTCGCGTGACGTGGTGCACGCAGTCCAGGAATTCCTGCGCCAGCGCCGGCACCGGGTGCTGCTGGCTGTGCAACACATAGCTTTCGAAGTAAATGGCCGGCTCGAACGGGATCACCTTGACGCCTGGCAGCTTGAGGCTGCGAGTGACCACGGGGTTCACCACGCTGACACCGAGCCCCATCTCGACCATGGTGCAGATCGTCGCGGCGTAGGGAGTTTCAAGCGTGAGCACGCGGCGGTCAGGCACGAAGGCGGCATCGACGATCGCGCGCGTGCCGTCACCATACGTCAGCGAGATAAAACGCTCTCCGGCGAGATCCTCGGCACGCACCCGGCGCTTTCTTGCCAGCCGATGGCCGGTCGGCACAATGCACACGCCTGCTTCGCGCCGCAGCGGCTCGTTGCGAATACCCGCGCTCTCAGCCAGGTAAGACACCAGTCCGAAGTCACAAAACCGCGCGGCAGTCCATTTGGCCACGGTGGGCGAATCGCTGGTATGCATGGCGATCGGCACATCGGGATGCCGCTCCCGAAAGCGTGCGATGGCCAGTGGCATCACGGTCATCGCGATCGACGGCACAGTACCTACTCGCAACGTGCCCACGCCTGATTCCCGGATCGAGCGCGCCGAAGCCTGCAGACTGTCGAGCCCCACGAACGCGCGCTCGACATCGCGAAACAATGCCTCCGCCTCTACCGTCGGAGTCAGTCGACCCGCGATGCGCGTGAACAGCTTGAATCCGCTTTCACGTTCCAGTTGCGATATCACGCGGCTGATATTCGGCTGTGAGGTATGAAGCTGCGCGGCGGCGACGGTCATGGAACCGGACAGCATCACGGTACGAAACGCTTCGATCTGCTTGAAATTCATCGTGCATCGGCGGCCATGGAATGCGACCAAGTGCCAGGGAGTGGTGCATCGATGGTATATCAAATCCGTATGTGGAGGACGAAACTACTGATTTGACGATATGAGCACCCGATTCCCATACTGGTCTCCAACACAGAGGAGATCGTTGTATGGAATCGAAGGTAAGCCGTCGCCTGACGCAAACCACGGCCCCCGAGGTCTGCGCGCATATCTACATGCCGCGCCTCACGCGCGAGTTCGGCCCCGGGTTTCGCTATCTCACCGATATCAACCAGGCGCACCTGCTGATGCTGCATGGTGCGAACCTGATTCCCGCCAAAGTGGCGGCAACGCTGGCGCAGGCACTGGTTCGTATCGAGCAGGAAGGGCCCGACGCCGTACCGCTTGATCCCGAACGCGAAGACGCATACTTCAACTACGAAGCCCGGTTGATGGAAGTGGCGGGAGCCGACGCCGGCGGCCGCCTACATGTGGCACGCAGCCGCAACGACATCCTGGCCACGCAAGACCGGCTACGCGCCCGCGATGGCGTACTGGCGTTGCTTGGCGCGTTGGCCGATACACGTGAGGTGGTGCTGCAACAGGCAAGCGCCCACGCCGATACCGTAATGCCGGGCTACACGCACCTGCAGGCAGCGCAACCGATTACCTTCGGCTATTACCTCTCCGGCGTGGCGCAAGCAATGGGGCGCGACATGGCACGCCTGCGCCATGCGCTGGACCGGCTCGATGCTTGCCCGCTTGGTGCTGGAGCACTGGCCGGCACGGCCTTTCCGATCGATCGCGCGGCCACGGCCCGCTGGCTCGGGTTTTCCACCTACGCGCCGAATTCGCTGGACGCAGTTGCTTCACGCGATTTTGCATGGGAGATCCTGTCCGCGATCACGATTGCCACGGTCACCTGGGGTCGCGTGGCGCAGGATCTGTATATCTGGTCGACCCCCGAGTTCGGCCTGATCGATTTTCCTGACAGCGTGGCTGGCACGTCGAGCATCATGCCGCAGAAGAAAAACCCGGTAGTGCTCGAATACCTGAAGGGCAAGGGCGGACATCTGATCGGCCTGCTGACTGCGTCGCTGGCCGCGCTCAAGGGCAGCAACTTTACCCACAGCGGCGATGGCAATCGCGAAAGCATGCGTGGTTTCTGGGAAGCGCTCGACGAAAGCCTGCGTTGCGCCGACCTGCTGAAGCTGGTACTTGGCAACGCGACGCCGCAGCGGGCCAACATGCTGGCGCGTGCGCGCCGTGACTTCTCATCGGCAACCGATCTGGCCGACCTGCTCGTGCGCGATGCCGGCATGTCGTTCCGCGAGGCGCACCACGTGGTGGGTGCCGTGGTGCGTGATGCACTCGACCGGCATATTCCCGCGTGCGAGATCGACAGCGCAATGGTCGACCAGGCCGCCTTGCATCACACCGGACGCGCCTTGCACCTCGATGCCACGGTAGTGGCGCGCTGTCTGGACCCGGAGCAGGGCGTCGCGGCACGCTTGGCTGCAGGTGGCCCAGCACCAATCCTGGTACGTGACCAGGTGGCGACCCAGCTTGCTGAACTGACCACCGACCGGCACGCAATCGACACGTTGCGCAACCGCATTGGCACGGATCGTGCCACCATGAAGCATGCGGTCGAACAACTCGCCAGCCTGTGTGCATAGCAGGCAAGCGACTTTCTTTTCCACGATGGTTTGGATGTTTGACCCGGAGATCTGCCCCTATGAAACCGATTGCGCGTGCACTGGTTGCCGTTTGTCTCACACTAGGCACCACCCTGGCTTTTGCCGGGACTTTTCCCGACAAGCCGATCCGGCTGGTAGTGCCATTTCCACCGGGCGGCACCACTGACCTGCTGGGCCGCGTGCTGGCCAACCGCTTGTCCGAAACCCTTGGGCAACAGGTCATCGTCGATAACCGTCCGGGCGCCGGCGGCACGATCGGTTCCGACGTGGTGGCAAAAGCGCCGGCCGACGGTTATACGCTGATGTTCGGCACGGTGGGCACCCAGTCGATCAACAGCTCGCTCTACAAGCGCCTGCCGTTCGACGCACAGAAGGATTTTACGCCGGTTGCGTTGTTTGCCGGTGTGCCGAACATCCTCGTGGTCAATCCCAAGGTGTCGGCAAAGAACGTCAAGGAACTGGTGGACTACGCCAAGACGCACCCGAATGCACTGAATATGGGCTCGGCCGGCAATGGCACCACCAACCACCTGTCTGGCGAACTGTTCAAGTCGATGGCGGGCGTGCAGATTGTGCACGTGCCCTATAAGGGCAGCGGCCCGGCGATGGCCGACCTGCTGGCCAACCAGGTACAGCTGATGTTCGATAACCTGCCCGGTTCGCTGCCCCATGTGAAGGCTGGCCGCCTGCGCGCACTGGCTGTGACCAGCGCCATGCGCTCGCCGGCGCTACCCGATGTGCCGACCATGGCAGAGGCCGGCATCACCGGTTACGAAGCCGATGTGTGGTTCGGCGTGGTCGGTCCCAAGGGTATGCCGGCTGACATCGTCGGCAAGCTGTCCGGCGAAATCACACGCATAGCCCAGGACAAGGCTATGCGCGACAAGCTGCTGCAGGCTGGCGCATCGCCGCTGACCTCGACGCCGGAACAGTTCTCGGGCCTGATTCGCCATGACACCGTGAAGTGGTCGAAGCTGGTACGCGATTCCGGTGCCAGCATCGACTGATATAGGCACATCAACCAGGCAATATCGATAGTCAAAAGTCTTCGTTGTGTGGATGTGCGCCGGTTCGCAATACTGCGAACCGGACTGCACTCATCACACAACTAGAAGATCTGACTATGGCCTCGACCGACCTTACGCCGCAAACGTTACCTGCGCCCGCGCGCCGTGGCGCGCTCAAACAACTGGCATCGCTGGCGGTAGCCGGCAGCATGGGTTCGCTGCTGGTGGCGTGCTCGAAGGGTGCCGACGAGGGCGGCAAGCAGGCCGCCCAGCCTGCGGCGCCGGCCGTGGTCGGCAAGGTTGGCGACAAGGTCAGCTTCCGCTATCCGGACAATCCGACTTTCGACCTGGTGTACCTGGCGGATCAGCTTGGCTATTTCGAAGGTACCAATACGCGTCCGAACTACATCGGCAAGGTGGCGGCGCCGCAGATCATTCCGTTGACCGGTACCGGCGAGATCGACTTCGGCTCGCGCATGGTGCCGCTTGTGATCTCGGCCGTGGCCAGTGGCGCCGACATCAAGATAGTGGCGGCCGGCAACAAGACGCTGCAGGATGCCCCGCACATGAAGTATTTCGTGCGCAAGGATTCCGGCATCCGTGCACCCAAGGATCTCGAAGGCAAGACCATCGGCATCAACAGTTTTGGCGCGTGCGCGGAGTTCGTGACCAAGACCTTCCTGCGTCAGAAGGGCGTCGACGTCAACAAGATCAACTTCGTGGTGATTCCCGATGACCAGGCCGAGCAGACGCTGGCCACCGGCAATACCGACCTGGCCATTATCCACGCACCGTTCTCGGGCCGCGCCGATCATGCTGACAAGCTCACGCGCCTGTGGAGCGATTTCGACCTCGATGGCGGGCTCGGCGGCATGCAGCCTTACAGCGTGCACGGCAAGTTCATGCGTGAACACCCGGAGTCGGTGGGCGATGTAGTTGCCGCGCTGGCCAAGGCGGCGAACTGGGTCAATGCGAATCCTGAGGAAGCGCGCAAGCTGGTGTCGAAGCGCATCAATCTGCAGCTCGATTTTGTCGATCGCTATGCCTACGTCGACAATCTCGTGGTGACCGAACCGCCGATCCAGTACTACATCGACGTTCTGGAAGCCGAAGGCAAGCTCCAGAAGGGCAAGGTCGCCGCGCGCGATATCTATACGAACGAGTTCAATCCGTTCGCGAAGCCTGCCAAGGCATAAGGCGGCAACCATCATGAGCCACAAGATCGTGGCGCGCGGCGTGACGATGGACTACGCCGTGCGCAATGAAGCCGGGCGACCCGACAATGTGTCGGTGCTACGCGACTTCGACCTCGATATCCGCGAGGGAGAGTTCCTGTCCATCCTGGGACCATCGGGCTGCGGCAAGTCGACCTTCCTGAGCATTCTGGCCGGACTGACCGACCGTACCGGCGGCGAGATCAGCATCGACAGCCAGCCGCTCAAGGGCATTCATCCCGCGCAGGGCGTGGTGTTCCAGGGCTACGCGTTGTTTCCCTGGCGCACCGTGCTGCAGAATATCGAGGTCGGGCTTGAAATCCGTGGCGTCGCGCGCACGAAGCGGCGCCAGATCGCCGAAGAGTATCTCGAACTGGTGGGCCTGTCAGGCTTCGGTCAACGCTATCCGCACGAAATCTCGGGTGGCATGAAGCAGCGCGTGGCCATCGCACGTTCGCTGGCCTACCAGCCTGAAGTCTTGCTGATGGACGAGCCGTTCGCCGCGCTTGACGCGCAGACGCGCGAAATCCTGCAAGGCGAACTGCTGCGCATCTGGGAGCAACGACGCAAGACCATCGTGTTCATCACGCACAGCCTGGACGAGTCGATTTTCCTGTCCGACCGGATCGCGGTCATGACGCGCCGCCCCGGCACCATCAAGCAGATCATTGATATTCCGTTGCCCCGCCCGCGTGCGCCGGAAGTGCGTAATTCCGAGGCGTTCATCCGCTTGCGCCAGCAAGCGTGGGACATCCTGAAGGACGAAGTGCAATTTGCCAATGCCGCAACCGCGCCACGCCCGCTAGGCGCCACCGCCAATCCGACAGAGCGCCTGCATGGCGAACCGGCAGTCGCCAGGGTGGCATCATGAGCCGCGCGCTGTCATCGCGCGTGGGAGACCGCGCGCTTGGAATACTTGGCATCCTCGGCTTCCTGGTGCTGTGGGAACTGGTGCCGCGGCTCGGCATCATCAGCGAAGCCTACCTGAGTCCGCCTTCGCAGGTACTGGTCACGATCTGGGATCTGGTCAGCAGCGGCGCGCTGTTCAAGCATCTGCTGGCCAGCCTGCAGCGTTCGTTGTATGGGCTGCTGTCGGCAATTTTGCTGGGCGTGATACTGGGCCTGCTGATGGGCTGGTTTACGCGCTTCGAGGCAATTGTCGATCCGATCCTGCAACTATTCCGGCAAACCTCGGCCTTCGCGCTGTTCCCGGTGTTTATCCTGTTCCTCGGGATCGGTGAGACATCGAAAGTGGCGATCATTTTCTGGGCGTCGTTCTGGCCGGTACTGCTCAGCACCATCAGCGGGGTCAAGCAGGTGGATCGGCTGCTGATCGATTCTGCGCGCTCGATGGGCGCCAACCGCCTGTTCGTGTTCCGCAAGGTGGTGCTGCCCGCAGCGTCGCCATCGATCTTCACCGGCGTGCGGCTGGCCGGCACCTACTGCATCACGGCATTGGTGGCCGCAGAAATGATTGGTGCGCATTCGGGCCTGGGCTTCCTGACGCTGAATTCGCAGGAGGTGTTCCAGATTCCGACCATGTATGCGGGCATCCTGTTGCTGGCATTGCTGGGCCTGGCGTTGAACTATGTGCTCGCCGTGGTGGAGCGCCGCCTGACGCGCTGGCGCAAGGGGTTGACGCTCAATGCCTAGGCCGCGCCGTTTCTGGTGGAGCGCCGCGACTTTGTTCCTGCTCGGCATCGGCGTGGCGATCTCGGTCGCTTACGGCTTGGTCCGTCCGCAGCCGCAAGGCCCGCTGCTTGAAGCGGTCATGGCGCGCGGCAAGCTGGTGGTCGGCGTGCGGCAGTATGCGCGTCCAGCACCGCCCAAGGCGCCAACCGCGCCGGAGCCCGATCATTTCGACGTGGCAATGGCGCGTTTTATCGCCGAGCGGCTTGGCGTCGAACTCCAGGTAGTTGGTCTGCCGGGAGAGCCCGGTTCCGCGGCGTGGCATACCGCGCAGCGCAATGTCGATATCGTGGTTGCAGGGGCCACGCGGGCCGGCGATGGCATGTCCACGGCTCCAGCGGCCTACGCCACTGGTGCAGGGACTTTGCTGGTCCTGCGCGGCAGCCCGTATCAACACGCCAGCGACTTGCGCGGCAAGCCGGTGTGCGTAGGGCAGGGCAGTGCCTACGTGGCGCAACTTGAACGCGACGCGCAGGCGGTGCCGAAGATCTATGCCTCGTCGATTCGTGCTGCCAGCGGCTTCATGGCAGGCGAATGCCAGGCGTTGGCCGATGACCAGCCCGTGATCGCGCGGCTGCTCACGCTGCAGGAATGGCGCTTCTATCGCGCGCTGGACACCGTCGTGCAAGCGGACGGCAATGGTGCCCGCATTGCCTTGCACGTGCCTGACCCGCAATCCACCGCATGGTTGGACCGTGCCGTACGCGACTGGCGCCGCAATGGCGCGCTGGAGCGCGCCCGCGAGCAGCGCGCCGGCGATATCGCCTTCGAGGCCAGCCAGTTGCAGGACGGATTGGTCTGCCACTCGTGAGGTTCAGGACCTGAGGTAACGCGGTGCCGGTGTATTGCGCGACAATTCGCCGGCCATCGCACCGCGCGCTGCCTCGTACGCGTTCCAATGCTCGATGGCATGCAACGGCGGGATCGTGATCAGTTCGCCGTTGTCGAAGCCCACCAGCGCTGCATCGACCATGTCCGTGGCCGACATCACGATCGATTGATCCAGATGTTCCACTGGCAGGCCGCCGGTCTCCCAGAAGTCGGTGGCCGTGGCGCCGGGCAGTACGGCCTGCACGCGTACGCCCTTGGCGGCCAGTTCATGATGCAGTGACTGGCTGAAGGCCGTCACGAACGCCTTGCTGCCGCCATAGACGCCGTTGAGGATCTCCGGTGCGATGCCAACGATCGAAGAGATATTGATGATCGTGCCACTACCGCGTGCTACGAAACCCGGCACGGCAGCGTAGGTCAACCGCGTGAGCGCGGTGACGTTCAGCTCGATCATGCGCGTCATCTGGTCCACATCACTGTCGAGCAGCGGCGTATGCGTGCCGACACCGGCATTGTTCACCAGCAGCGTAATGCTGGCATCGGTGCGCAGCTTCTTCTCGACGGTTGCCAGCGATGTGCGATCGTTGAGGTCGGCGGGAAATACTTCCACGGCCCGCCCGGTTTCGTTCGAAATGCGCTGCGCCAGTGCATCGAGCTTGTCGCGGTTACGGGCCACCAGGACCAGATCGTAGCCACGGCGCGCCAGGCGCTCCGCATAGATCGCGCCAATGCCTGACGATGCGCCCGTCACCAGGGCGGTGCCAACGTGTTGCTGCGTGGTCATGTTGCTGCTCCTTTGATTGAGTATGGAAGCATCGTAGACCGGGTTGGCGTTGGCTGAAATGACGTATATAGTCAGTTTTCAGGACATCGGTCATGACAAAGGAAACCGGCATGCATCGGGTGGGATTTCTGTTGATGGATGGCTTCCAGGTCATGGCGCTGGCGGCACAAAGCGTATTCGAGTACGCCAATATGGTGACTGGCGAGCCTTTTTACGGGATCGATAATTTTTCGGTGGACGGCGGCCAGGTGCGGTCCTCGCTTGGGATGTTGGTCGATACCCGGGCAGCCAGCACGCGAGTGGCTATCGACACCTGGATACTGACCGGTGTTGGCGATCCATTGGCCGTGCAAACTCCGCAACCGGTGCTCGGATTCGTTCGTAAGGCGGCTCCCCGGGCACGTCGCGTGGCATCGATCTGTACCGGCGCGTTCGTTCTCGCGGAAGCTGATTTGCTCGATGGGCGCCGCGCCACCACGCACTGGGCTTTCGCACGAGACATGCAGCGACTCCATCCGCGGATTCAGGTCGAGGATGATCGCATCCATATCGTCGACGGGCCAATCTGGACCTCGGCCGGCATGACGGCAGGTCTGGATCTGGCACTGGCAATGGTCGAAATGGATCTTGGCGCCGACGTGGCGCGTTCGGTCGCCCACAAGCTGGTGATGCACCAGCGGCGTTCAGGAGGGCAGTCGCAACATTCCGAACTACTGGACCTGGCGCCGAAGTCAGACCGTATCCAGAGCGCGCTCGACTATGCGCGCAAGAATCTGCACCGCTCACTGACTGTGGAGGACTTGGCCGAAACAGTCCATCTGAGTCCACGCCAGTTCAGCCGGGTGTTCACTGCGGAAACGGGGCAGTCGCCAGCCAAGGCGATAGAAAGCCTGCGGCTGGAAGCCGCACGGTTGATGGTCGAGCAAAGCCGGCATTCATTGGATGTGGTGGCCAAGGAAACGGGATTCCGTGACCGTCGCCATCTGCGCGAAGCATTCATGCGCGGCTTCGGCCTGCCACCGCAAGCGGTACGACGCGAGGCAAGAGGGTAGGTTGTCTCCCCTCTCCCGCGCGCGGGAGAGGGGCGGGGGAGAGGGCCAGCGCGTCAAGACCCGATCTCGGCAATTTGAACCGCCAAGCCCTCTCCCCCCGCCCCTCTCCCATTGCATGGGAGAGGGGAGCAAACCGGCGGTGATGTTTCAACCGTCGATGCGAACCTGCACGCCATTCGACGTATAAAGCGCCGTGGCCTTGAAACCGTCGACGGTGACCGTGGTGAACTGGCCGCGGATGCTGCTGCCGGTGATGACGGCAATCGTGTCGCCGGCCTTGGGCGCGTAGCCGTCGACAAATGCGATACGCAAGGTGCCGCCGGCGATGGTCGTCATGCCTGCCACCGTCATGCGGCCCTGGCCATTCGGGCCTACGCGCAGGTCAAGCGTGGTATCGGCAAGCTGCGTGAACTTGCCGGCAATGGCCACGCTGGCTGGCGCGTTGATGATCACCGAACCGGCGCCCAGATAAACGTCACCGGTACCAAATGCCTTGGCAGATGCCGCCTCCAACGCGCCGCCTGCGACCTGCGTGCCACCGGAATAGGTGTTGGCACCACCGAGCTTCAGATTGCCAGTACCCGCCAGCGTCAGCTTGCCCGCGCCTGCAATGTCATTGCGCCAGATATCTGTCGCATTGAAGCCACCCTTGCTGGCATCCATCGACACCACCACATTGCCGTTGAAGGCGCCATAGCCGTCGCCCGCGGCGAACAGGTTCAGGCGACCCCAGCCTTCGGCATCGTCCATGACCGGGTAGCCCGAGGCGATTTCAGTCGTCTTCAGCACCACGCGGCGCTGGTCGGCGCTCAGATACGGGAAGCGGGTCTCGAGCATGACTTCAGCGCCCTTGGGCACCACCGGATCAACCGTGGTGGAACCGATCTGTGCAAAGCCATACGTCATGCGGCGCAGGAAGTTGGCCTTGTTGCTGGCGTAGTCGGTAAAGCGGTCGTTGCTGGCCGTGCCCGATTGCGCAAAGGTGCGGAAGGTAGCCGCCGTTGTGCCAGTCGCGGCCATCAGTGCAGTATGCGCCTGCGTATAGGCCGAAGCCTTCAGCGTGGCATTGGCGGGTTCGTACAGGTTGGCCGCAGCCGAGGCGATACCGAGCATGCGTCCGCCGATGACATCGAACGGGGAGTGCATGCCCGCGATGATGCGGTTCTCGCCAAGCTCCATGCCACGGCTCAACATTTCCTGGAAACGTTCCGGCACCAGATAAGCCATCACCACGGCGTTGCGCAGCGCTTCGGCGGTATGGCCGCTGACGAAGCCACCATCGGTGGTCGGGGTCGGGCTTTCAGCCGGCACCAGCGTCGGCGCGACCACCACGCTGGCACTCCAGCGGAACGGGCGTGCGTACTTGTAGAAGCGCTTGGCCGGCTCGGTCGATGCGTTGTCACCCACCTTGTTGACCATGGTGATGACATCGCCGAACGTCGCGTTGGTGGCGCCAGCCACGCCGGTATTGTTGCCGCCGTCGTTGTACAGCACGGTGGTGGCGTCGGCCGGAATCGAGTTGATCGTGGTGGTTTGCTGCGCGGCGGCACGCCATGCGGCCGTAAGCGGACCCATGCCGTCGGTCACGCTGTAGTTCTTGCCGCGACGGTCATCGTAGTAGGCAGCGTCGGCCTGTGCGGCCGTGCGCGACGTAGTGGCATTCACCACGTATTGCACGTTGGCATTGTGAACCGCGGCATTGACCACGGTACCGCCGGGGGTACCGTCGGTAGGCACACCAGTCCACGAGGATGCCACCACGGCCGGATACGAACCGTCTGCCGGGGCGGTCTGGCCAGCGTCGACGATACGCGTGAGCGGCTCCCACACGTCGAGGAAGCGGGCCATCAGTCGTACACCTGCATTGGTATCGAGCGTGGCATAGCGTGCCAGGCCGCGCTGGTTGCTGGCGATATTGTCGACAAACGGCACTACCGATGCCTGCACCGGTGCGCTATCGACAAAGCCCGGGTCGGCCGGCGCCGCCGGAACTGCCAGCGGCGTGGCATTGGTGCTGTTGTTCTGGTTATTGTCGTCACCGCCGCAGGCGCTGAGCAGGAAGGCAAGGCAGGCGACCGCAATGGCCGACGGCATTCCCGGCTTGGAATAAGACATGACTGGTCCTTGGAAAACGCGGCGGAAAAGGTCCGCCAAAAAAGGACGCAGTCTAGGGTTGTCGTATGTCAGTTATGTGAAGAGGGCGGCACCAGCTTAGTGGAGTGCCACTAATTGGCGGCAGCGAGCGTCAGCCCCAGCGACGTACGCGACCGGTATCGACGTGGATGAAGTTCTCGGTCTTGTAGAACCCGACACCGCCGACCTGCAATGACTGCGCGGCGTCGCGCAGGTCTGCCAGTGCCACGCCGGGCAAGCGGACGTCGATCGCCATGCCGTCCATATGCAGGCTGTGCTTTGCCACGCCACCGCCGCGTGTGCGGCGCAGGCGGTCGTTGGTGATCGGGCAGCGATAACCGGAAATGACCTGGAACGGCGCGTCGCTGCCGACCTCCCGGCGCAGTGCGAACAGCAGGCCGAACAGTTGGGGATCGATCTGGCCCACGGTGCCTGAGTAGTGATCGCGCAAGAAATGATTGAGCGAGGCCTGCGCTTGCGGAATCACCTCGTCACCCATCGCATAGACCAGCGACAGGTGTTCACCCGTATGGGTGTGTTCAAACGACAGCGAACGCGCATCGGGGCTCTGGGACGCCAGCGCAAGCCGTGGTGCCAGCGTGGTAAGTCCGGCGCCAAGTGCGATGGCGCCGGTGCGATGCAAAAAACGGCGACGCTGGCTGGGATTCGAGTCAGGCATGGAAATTTCTACAACGGGGCGGCATTCAGGAAGGCCGAACGGCAGGCCTGGTACCAGCGCGTTGCCGCAACGCCTGGTCCAGCAGTTGGTCCTGACCGTAAATATCAGGCACGAAGTATACCCGCCCATCGGCGCGCGCGATGGCCGTGCCGTACGCCAATACCACCGGAATTGGCTGCTGCAGCGACACGGTCTTCGACTTGCCAGCCGACATTGCCTCACGAATGCGTGGCTCGGTCCATTCGGGCATGCCCTGCATCACGAACTTGGCCAGTTCAACCGGCGCTTCGACGCGGATGCAGCCATGGCTGAAATCGCGCCGCCCACGGCTGAACAATTGTGGCGATGGCGTATGGTGCAGATAGATGGCCTGGTTGTTCGGGAACACAAACTTGATATCGCCCAGCGCATTGAGCGGACCTGGCCGCTGCCGGATGCGTGCCTGCCCGTTCAGCACCGCATCGATATTGGCCTGGCTCACCGCGGTGCTGGCCTGGGTGCCATTCACGAACTCGAAGCCCTGCTTCGTGAAATATGCCGGATCGCGCTGTATCCGCGGAATGACCTCGCGGCGCGTGATCGACGACGGCACGTTCCAGTAGGGACTGAACTCGATATAGCGCATGTCCTCCTTGAACAACGGTGTCCGGGTATCGAGCGCCTTGCCGACGATCACCTTCATTTCCAGCTTGATATCGAGCTTGCCATTCTCGTAGTCATAGGCGCGCAGCACGAACTCGGGCACGTTCACCACAATCATGCGCGGGCCTTCGGCCAACGGCGTCCAGCGCAGCCGCTCCATGGTCAGCATGATCTGCTTCACGCGCGCGGCAGGCGCGACATTGAGCTGGGCGAGCGTGCCGGTGCCAATCACGCCATCGGCGTCGAGCGCATGGCGCGTCTGGAAAGTCTTGACCGCGTCGACCAGCGCGCCCTCATAACGCTGCGGCACCACCGTGCCGGGCGGCAGGTCTCCCAATGCTTCAAGTCGCTGTGCCAGTTGCGGCAGTCCTTTGTAAGCTTGTCCCGCACTGAGCTTGCCTTCCGGCAACCCGGGTAATGGCGTGCCCCAATACGGCAGCGAGGCCAGTTTGCGATAACGTGCCAGCGCCTCGCGCAGCGTGCCGTACAGCGGGAACGAAGGGGCCGCCTCGTGCAATGCGTCCGCGAGCCGGTTGGCGGCCATGGCATTGCGCAGATAGCTGTCGGGATCGAACGGCGGCAGATTGCTCGCCGAAAAATTCGCATGCACCTTGCGTGGATCGACCCGTCCCCGGTGCAGATCGGCCAGATAGCGGGTCATCGCGGCGGTTAGCGCGCTGTCGAAGCGCTGCGCCGCATCGGCTTGCAGGGCGGGGCCGCCCATGGCCTGTGTCAACGTCTGCTGGAGCCCCTCGGCATCGTAGTCGCGTGGCTCCAGTCCGTCGGCGCCGGCATCGTTCAGGGCTTTGACGGCGGCCTGTGCTGCCTGGGATGGGTGTCCATCGACGATCCATAACGGCCCAGACGGTGGCTGCGCCCAGGCCGCCGTGGCACTGCACAGCAGCCATGCGAACGCGGCAAGGGCCGATCGGAAGGCGGGGCGGAGGAGCCGGATGGCCGGCGTCGGCGTCCGGGTAGTGGTAACTACGGTGGTGTCAGTGGCTGCGGTGGCTACAGTGGCTACAGGCGTAACAGTCATCGTACGAAGGTCTATAGCGTTTCTCCACTACACATCGTAGCCGAACATCGTGATGAAACCGTCGCTTCAAGCATTCAGAAACAAAGTTTCTGCGATTGCAGAACACTTTGATTCATGTCAACTCCGCCGACTCACGGAGAACTATGCTGTCAGCAGAGAGAACGTAAACAGCGGGGGTGAAGCAATGTACGAGCGCATTCTGGTAGCGGTGGACGGCGGCCCGTCGTCCGAACTGGCGATCGCGCAGGCAGTGGGACTGGCCAAGCAGATCGGCGCCGAAGTGAAGGTGCTGTTCGTGGTCGATGACAGTGACCTGTTCTTTGAGTCGGCTTATATTGATCCAAATGAAATCGTGAGCGGCATGATCAACGTCGGGCAGAAGGCCTTGGCCGCCGCCGCGCGACGCTTCGAGAATGCCGGCGTGCGTTGCCTGACGGAGCTTGCCGAAAAGCCGGTATCCCCGGGCAATATCTCGGGCACCATCGTCAGCCACGCCGACCAGTGGCCGGCGGACCTGATCATCATGGGCACTCATGGCCGGCGCGGCGTACGGCGCGTGATCATGGGCAGTGTCTCGGAAGGCGTGATCGCCAAGACCGCCAAGCCGGTGCTACTGATACGGGGAGAATCGGTGCATTGAACAGGGGGAGTTCTGCCGGACGTCATCTAGAACGTTGCCGGCGAATTCACCCACAGTACCTTGGCGACGACGTCTCCGACGTTCCGATACCCGTGCGGCACCTGGCTGGAAAACGTAAAGGCGTCGCCGGGGCCGATCAGGTAAATGTCGTCGCCAAGCATCAGTTCAAGCTGGCCTTCCAGCACATAGCCCACTTCCTCGCCCTGGTGCTCGATCTGGCCATCGCTGGCCTCGCCGGGCCAGACGATATGGATATTGGCCTGCAGCAGTCCGCCACGCTTGGGCAGCACCACACGTTCCAGCGCCACGCCACCCACGCGGATCACTGGCCGTTCTCCGTTGCGCAGAATCGGTGACTGACTCGGCTCGTCCTCGCTGGTCAGGGTGCCGATATTGGTGTCCAACGCCACGGCCAGTCGATGCAGCGTGGTGAACGACGGCGTGGCCAGTCCGCGCTCGATCTTCGAGATCAGACTTTCAGAGCAACCGGCCTTGTTGGCCAGTTGCAACAATGTCAAGCCGGCCACAAGCCGCGCATGGCGCAGCTTGACACCAAGCGTCAGCGTGGGCGACTTGATGTCGGCCGGGTCTTGCGGTGTGGGGCGCGCGGTCTTTGCCATGCGGGCTCTTAGTCTGTTTGCTCGTGGGTTGTACCTTGGACCGCCCAGCGCCGTGCATTGTCTAAGCGGGACGGCTGGCCAGTTCGGCGACAGTGTAAGCCAGCGCCTGCGCTCCCAGGAACAGGTCGACGGCGGCGGTGTCTTCAGCGGCATTGTGGCTGATACCGTTCTTGCTCGGCACGAAGATCATCGCCGTGGGGCAATGGTCGGCCATATACATGGCGTCGTGGAATGCGCCCGAGGTCAGGCGCATCGGCCGCGCGCGTCCGGCATTGAGGCTGGCACGCGCGCAGGCACGTTCGATCGGCGCGAGCATCGACTCCGGGAAATGCGTCGGCTCGCGGTGGAAGAAGCGCGTGACCGCCACGGCCTCGGGCGCCGGCGCGTGGCGCATGCAGGCCGCGCGCAGCGCCGCTTCGGCACGATCCAGTGCGGCATCGTCGAGGCAGCGCATGTCCACCGTAAACGTGACCTTGCCCGGAATCGTGTTGACCGAATTCGGTACAACCGTCCATTGGCCGAGCGTGAGCCGCAGTTCGGGGATTTCCGGCGCCTGCGCGGTGCGTGGAGCCAGTGCGTAGAGATCCTGTGCGATTGCCACGGCCACAGCCATAGCATCGCGCCGCACCGCCATTGGCGTGGTACCCGCATGCGCCATCGTGCCGGCGCATTCGATGCGGAACCAGCGCACGGCCTGGATGCCGGTGACCACGCCCAGCGGCACGTCGGCAGCTTCCAATACCGGACCCTGCTCGATATGCAATTCGACGCAGGCCGCCATCGGACGCGCCATCGACACGTGCGTCACGTCCTTGCTGGCCGCCAGCGCCGCATCGAGCGCAACGCCAAAGCGTATGCCGGCCGAATCGGTGGCCTCGCGATAGCCAGGCAGACGCGCGGGCTCGACAAACGCGCTCGAACCCATCGCGCCTGGCCCGAACCGGCTGCCTTCCTCGTTGGTCCATGACACGACCTCGATGGGCCGCAAGGTCTCGATGCCTGCCGCGTTGAGTGCCGCGATCACTTCCAGCCCAGCCAGCACACCGTAGGCACCATCGTATTTGCCGCCTACCGGCTGTGTATCGGCATGGCTGCCGGTCAACACGGGCGGCAAATCCGCACTGCCCGCGCGACGGAAAAACAGGTTGCCACAGTCGTCGATGCTCACCTGACAACCGAGCTCGCGCGCCTTGTCAATCAGATGGCGGCGCGCGGCCAGATCGATATCGGTCAGCGTTTCGCGCGATACACCACCGTCGTCGCGTCCGCCGAATTGAGCCAGCGCGGCCAGCGATGCGGCAAGGCGCGCGGCGTCGACATGATCCTGTGCCCGCTCGGCGATGGTTTCGATTGCGGCGGACGATTGAGCTTGATTCACTGCATTCTCCTGATCTCAGGCCGCTTGCGCGAGCGCCTGTTGCAAACGATGGGCGACTGCCAGCGCACGGGCATCGGCGTGGCGCGGTGCGCACACCGTGACGCCTACCGGCATGCCTGTGGAGCCCGTACCCGTGGGCACATGCACGCAGGGTGTACCGAGCAGCGTCCACATGCGGCAAAAAATCGGATCGCCGGTGGCGTCGAGCCCTGCCGGCGCTTCGCCTTCCGCACTGGGCGCCAGTACCACGTCGAATCCGGCCAGCGTTACGGCCAGCGCCGTGCGCGCGTGGTCCGCATAGGCCTGCGCAGCGTGAAACCGTTCGCCGGTAACGGCGCGGCCGGCTTCGAGTTGTCGCGCAAACGCAGCACTGAAGCTTGCGGACTGCTCACGCGCCTCGGGTGCAAACGCCGCCACGGCCTCGAAGCCCATGATGTCGAGTTGCGCTTCGGTAAGGTTGTTGCAGGCGGGCGGCAGTTCGAAGTCCAGCACCGTGGCACCCAGGCTTTCCAGCGCGCGCGCGGCCGTTTGCAGTGCTGCGCGTGAATCGGCACTGGCGCGATCCCAATGTGGCGTCTGGCAGATGCCCACGCGCAGCGGCGTTGACGCAGCCGCGCAGGCTTCGGCAATTGATGCATTGCGCGCCAGCGTGCCGATGAACAGCGCGGCATCATCGACGCGCCGCGCCAGCACCCCGACCGTATCGAGGCTCGGCGACAGCGGCTTGATACCGGCCAGCGGCAAGGTGGCGTGCGTGGGCTTGAAGCCGACTACGCCGCAGTAGGCGGCCGGGCGGATGATCGATCCAGCGGTCTGCGTGCCGAATGCCAGCGGCACCATGCCGGCCGCCACGGCGGCGGCGGAGCCGCTTGACGATCCGCCCGGCGTGCGCGGCGCGTGTGCCGGCGCGCGCGGATTGCGCGTCGGACCGGGCTGGAACGTCGCGAATTCGGTGGTCACGGTCTTGCCAACCACGACAGCGCCAGCGCCGCGCGCCAACGCCACGGCAGCGGCATCAAGAGCAGGGCGATGCGCGGCATAGATCGGCGAGCCATAGGTGGTCGGCATTTCGGCCGTATCCATCAGGTCTTTTACGCCGAGCGGTACGCCGTGCAGCGGCCCGGTGGCGGTGCCCGCATCGAGCCGCCGCGCCTGCGCGACGGCGGCTTCGCTTCCCACGTGCTGCCATGCGCGAATGAGGTCGTCGTGCGCGACAATACGCTCGAGCGCCGCACGCACCACGGTTTCGGCGCTCAGTTCGCGGCGCGACAAACGCGCCGCAAGCTCGCGGACGGGAAGATCCAGACAATGTTCCATGACTGCGTTCCTCGAAAGCAACCGATCGAAGCGGTTAGCCGAAATATGCGGCGCGTACTTCGTCGTTCTCGCGCAATGCCTGCGCCGAGCCCTGGGCAACCACGCGTCCCTGTGTCAGTACATAACCCTGATGGGCGATTGCCAGTGTCTGGCGCGCATTCTGTTCCACCAGCAGCACGGTCATGCCCAGTTCGTTGATCTGCTGGATGACCTTGAAGTTCTCTTTCACGTAGAGCGGCGACAGGCCCAGCGACGGCTCGTCGATCACCAGCAGGCGCGGTTGCGCCATCAAGCCACGACCAATCGACACCATGGCCTGCTCGCCGCCCGACATCGTGCCGGCCAACTGGCCCGACCGCTCGCGCAGGCGCGGGAAAATCTCATAGACACGTGCGATACGTTCACGAACCTTACCGGGATCGCTTTCCAGGAATGCACCCAGCGCGAGGTTCTCGGCCACGGTCATGCGCGGAAACACCTTGCGGCCCTCCGGAATGCAGGAAATGCCGCGCGCAATGATGTTGTGGGTCTTCTCTCCGGCAAGGTCGACGCCGTCCCAGAGAATGCGTCCCTTGCGTGGTGGGGTCAGCCCCAGTATCGAGCGGATCAGCGTGCTCTTGCCGGCGCCGTTGGCACCGAGGATGCAGGTGATCTTGCCGGGTGGCACCTCGATCGAAACGTCATGCAGCACGTTGACCTTGTCATAGCCCGTGCTCAGGCCTTCCACGCGCAGCGTGTTGTCGCTCATGCTGCTTCCTCCCCGAGATAGGCGGTCTGCACGTCAGGATCGGCGGTGATCTCGGCATACGTGCCTTCGGCAATCTTCTTGCCGTAGTTCAGTACGATGCAACGGTCCGTGATGCGCTCGATGACGTTCATCTCGTGTTCGATCAACACCACCGACAGGTCCTGCAGCTTGCTGCGTACCTGCAGGATGTCGTCCATCAGTTCGTGCGTTTCGTCATGCGTCATGCCAGCCGACGGTTCGTCGAGCAACAGCAGGCGAGGGCGGCTCATCAGCGCGCGGCACACCTCGATGCGGCGGCGGTCGATCATGGTGAAGGTTTCCACCGGTTCGAACAGACGGTTCACCAGCGGCGGACTGAAAATGCCCAGCAGCTCGCGCACCGATTCCACGTAACGTTCGTATTCGGCGCGGAACGCCTTGCGCCGGAACAGGTTGAACACCAGCCCGTGCTGCATGTGCTGGTAGTCGCCGACCGCGATATTGTCGAACACCGTCAGCGGCAGGGACAGCCGCGAGCGCTGGAACGTGCGCGCCACCCCGCTGCGATAGATATCCTGCGGCGTCTTGCCAATGACGTTCTCGCCGTTGTACGTGATGGTGCCGGCGCTGGCCTTGTAGAGCCCGGTCAGCACGTTGAAGAACGTGGTCTTGCCCGAGCCATTGGGGCCCAGCAGGCCCAGCACCTCGCCGCGCCGGATGTCGAGTTGGAGGTTGTCCAGCGCGGTCAGGCCGCCAAAGCGCATCGTAAGGTTGCGGACCTCGATCATCGCGTCACTCATTGCGCATCCTTGGTCGGGAAGAACAGGCGGGTCTTGCGCGGCAGCAGTCCGTCAGGGCGGAACAGCAGGATGGCGATCACCAGTGCCGCATAGAACAGGAAGCGGTATTCCTGGATGAACTGCAGCTTCTCGGGCAGCACCAGCACGATAATGGCCGCCGGAATCAGTCCCACCACATTGCCCAGGCCACCGAGGATCACGATCGACAGCATCAGCAAGGAATCGGCAAACGTAAAGTTGTTGGGCGCCACGAATGCCGTGACCATGCCGTACACGCTGCCCGCCACGCCGGCAAAGAAGTTGCCGAGCATGAATGCGATGACCTTCCAGCGCGAGATATGCAGCCCGAACGTGGCAGCGGCGGTTTCGTCGGTACGTACCACATCCATTGCCAGTCCGATCCACGACCGCTCCAGCGCCTTGACCACGGCAAAGGTGCCCGCGCAGATCAGCAGGCTCAACAGCGCGTAGCTGGCATAGAACGAGATGTCGATGCCAAACAGCGTCACGCCTTCGTTGAACTGGAAGCCGAACAGCGTCATGCCGGGCACCTGCAAGCCTTGCGGGCCGCCAAGGACGTCGTTGACTTCGAGGAACGTCTTGAACAGGATGCCGAACGCAATGGTCACCAGCGCCGCATAGTGGCCGCGCGTACGCAGCACCGGTGCAATCAGCAGCGAGCCGATCACCGCCGCAGTGACGCCAGACAGCACGATTACCAGGATCATCGGCACCGGCGTATGCGCGGCGAGTACAGCCGTGGCGTATGCGCCGATACCAAAGAATGCCGCTCCGGCAAAGTTCGACACCCCCGAGTAGCCGAACTGCACGGTCAGGCCCAGGCAGGCGGTGGTGTACAGCAACACCGCGCATAGCATCAGCAGCACGAAATGGCTTTCATGGAACAGCACGATCAGCATGAGCGTGCCCGCCACAGCCCATAGCCGCGACAGGCCGGGACGCCGCGCGGCGGCCTGTTCAATCGATTGCGTGACCTTGAACCTGCTGGCCACGATCGTGGTTGCGACGGCCAACGCCAGCAGCACGGCCACGGCGACCTGCGATTCCGCGTGCAGGAACAGATAGAGATAGGCCACCACGGCGATGGCTGCGACTGCCAGCACCATGGCCGGCCGGCGCTGCTTGCCGCTGGTGCCGACAGACGCCGGGGGCAGCGGATTCGAGACGTTATCAGACACGTTCACTGGCTTTCTCCGCAATCAGTCCGGTCGGCTTCCATGCCATCAGTACGATGACCACGGCAAACGCGAACACGTCCTTGTAGGCACTGGGAATATCGGGCACCAGGGCCGGCAGCATCGCGCTGCCCAGCACCTGCAGCGCGGCAAACAGGAAGCCGCCCAGGATGGCGCCGTAGAGGTTGCCAAGCCCGCCCAGGATGGCGGCGGCAAAGCCGATCACGCCGAGCAGCAACCCGACGTTGAAGTTGATTTCGTTGTAGTAGAGCCCATTCATCACGCCAGCCAGCGCGGCCATGGCCGAGCCCAGCGCAAACGTGACCAGTACCACCACCTCGAAGTTGATGCCCATCAGGCGCGCGGTCTCGCCGTCCTGCGCCACCGCGCGGATGGCCATGCCAAAGCGCGTGCGCGTGATCAGCAGGTGCACGCCGATAATGATTGCAACACCGGCGGCCAGCAGGATCAAATTGTCGGCACGCAGTGTCAGACCGCCCAGCGACCACTCGGTGGTTGGCAGCAATGCCGGAAACGGCTTCGGATTCGAGCCATCCGGGTAGAACAGCCGTACCGCTTCACGTAGCACCGTGCCCAGCATCAGCGTGGCCAGCAGTGTGTTCAGTGGCGGCGCCTTGCGCAGCGGCAGGATCAGCAGGCGCGCTATGGCCGCGCCCAGCAGGCCGGTCACGATGATCGCGCACATCACAATGGTCAGCAGTTGCAGCCATGGTGAATCCACGTGCAGTGCCACCACGCCGGCCGAAGCGGCCAGACCGGCAAATGCGCCCACCATCAGCACATCGCCATGAGAAAACTTGATTACGTCGAGCACGCCAAAGAACAGCGTGAACCCGACCGCCACCATGGCGTAGATCATGCCGAGCATCAGCCCGTTGAAGACGTACTGTCCCAATACACTCATCGGTATCCCCCGGAATTTGCCGGTCAGGACCGGGCAGGGCGCGTACGCCCCGGCCCGGCGCCATGCTTACAGTCCGGCCAGCTTCTTCTTGCCCTTGCCGTACGTGCTGTCTTCCCAGATGACCCACTTGCCGTCTTCAACCACGTACTTGGTGATCAGCGGCACCACGTTCTGGCCGTGGTCGTCGAACGTGACCTTGCCGATGACCGTGTCGACATCCTTGGTACCGTTCAGTACATCGCGCACCTTCTTGCGATCTGGGCCGACCTTTTCGACGGCGTCCATGATCAGGTTGGCGGCGGCGTACGCGAACGGGCCGTATGCTTCAGGCGGTTCGCCGTATTTCTGCTGCGTGTAGCGTTCCATGAACAATTGGCCACCCGCCAGTTTCTCGACCGGCGCGCCTTCGATAAAGGCCAGCGAACCTTCGGACAGCGGCTTGCCCACGCCCTCGATATAGGCATCGGACTTGATACCCGAGGTGCCTTCGAACTGGGCCTTGATGCCGAGCTTTTCCATCTGCGTGCGGATGCGCACGCCCAGCGGTGTGAGACCGCCGAAGTACACCACGTCCGGCTTCAGTTCACGGATCTTGGTCAGTTCGGTCGTGAAATCCTGCTGGTCGGCGGTCACGCCAAACGTGCCGACGATCGTGCCACCGTCCTTCTTCAGGAATTCGCTGAAGTACTTGTTGTGGCCCTTGCCGTAGTCGGTGGTGTCGTGGATGATCGCCCACTTCTTGTAGCCCAGGCCGGTCATGAACTTGGCCGCCACTTCGCTCTGGTTGATCATCGTGCCGTTGACACGATGGATCTCCTTGAAGTTGTTGCCGTACGTGACTTCGGGCAGGACCGCGCCCCACACCACGGCCGGCATGCCAAAGCGGCTGTAGACGCCCACCGTGCCCATGGCCACGGCCGAGCAGAAGTGGGTAACGCCGCCAACGATGGACTTGTCCGCCGCGATCTTGGTCGCAACCTGCACGCCCACGTTCGGGCGGCATTCGTCGTCCTGCACCACCAGTTCGTAGGTGTACTTGGCCTTCGGGTCAGCATTACGCAGGCGCACGGCCAGATCGGCGGAATTGCGGCCACCCAGGCCAATCGAAGAGACCCCGCCCGTCAGCGGGCCAACAAACGCAATCTTGACCACTTCCTTGCCTTGCGCCGGCGCGGACAGCAGGACCATTCCGGTAGCCGCGGCGGCCATCGCGGCAGCAGCCGCAGTGTGTTTCTTCAGCACTCTGATTCCCCTATGCATGACATGTCGGACGGGCGGCAAGCCCGGATGGGACCGAACCGATGCAAGGCGTCGACCGTCGCCGGGAGGCTTTCTTGAAAGCTCTCTGCACCAAATTCAAGTCACTTGAATGCTATGCAACAGACATGCCAGGCGGCAACGGGCGATAACCCGTAATACTTTTGGGGGGTAAGGCGGGGAAAATGGGCGGTGGAGGACGACGGAATCGGGCGGTTGCCCCGGGGTTGGCGGTCCAATCGAGGCAAGGAGCCCGTGCCGCCGGCACCGCAAGCGTGCATCCATGCGCCGCAAATGCGCATGGCGAAGTTGCGGCGGGTTTAGCCCGATGCGTCAGACCAGATGGCAACTCACCCAGTGGTCGTCGCCTTGCTGTCGTAGAACCGGTGCAGTCTCCCTGCACCGGTCAGTCGCCTGGGGACACCGGGTGTGGAAGCGGCAACCTGTCGGTGGATCCAGCGGGCTCGGCAATTCGCCTTCGATGACCACCCGGGGGCGCTTGCCGGCTTGCGCGCGTGCCGATGGTGCGGCGGCAATCAATGCGCGTGTGTAGGGGTGCAGCGCACCGTGCCAGACCGCGTCGCGTGGTCCATGTTCGACGACCTGCCCGAGGTACATGACCGCGATGCGGTCGGACATGTGGCGAACCACGGCCAGATCATGGGAAATGAACAGGTAGGCGATACCCAGCGATTCGCGCAGGTCGAGCAGCAGGTTCAGGACCTGTGCACGCACCGAGACGTCCAGTGCTGATACGGCTTCGTCGCAGACGATCAGCTCCGGGTCCAGCATCAGCGCACGGGCAATGGCCACGCGCTGGCGCTGCCCCCCGGATAGCTCATGCGGAAACCGTCTGGCCATATCAGGATGCAGGCCCACCTTGCGCAGCATGTCCGACACCCTGGCCCTTCTTGCCTTGGCGTCACCACGCCGATGCACGATCAGCGGCGCCTCAAGCGTCTTGCCGATGGTTGCGCGCGGATTCAGCGACGCGGCGGGGTCCTGGAACACCATCTGCATGCGGGGGCGTACTGCATCGAGCGCTCGACCGCGTGCGGTGGCGATGTCTGCGCCATCGAGACGGACCTCGCCTTCGTCGACGTCGGTCAGCCGCATGGCCACGCGCGCGACCGTTGATTTTCCACAGCCGCTTTCACCCACAAGCCCCAGAGTCTGCCCCCGTTCCACCTTGAGCGAGACGCCATCGAGCGCGCGGACGATACCCGCCTCTGTGCGATAGTGGCGCGATACGTTTTCCAATGCCAGCAATGGCGTGCTCATGCGGCTGCCTCCTCGGGCTCGAATGCGTGCTGCACCACGTAGCGCAGCGGTGCGTGGCAAGCCACGCGCCCGTGATCCGTTGGCCGGAGCTCTGGAACATCCACACCGCACTGGGCCGTCGCGTAGCCGCAGCGCGGCGCAAAGGCGCAGCCAGCCGGCATGGCTGACAACTGTGGCACGGTTCCCGGTATTTCCGGCAGACGGGCGCCGGGCGGTAGCGTTTCGATGGCCAGCGAAGCGAGCAGGCCGGCAGTGTAGGGGTGCGATGGTCGTGCCAGCAGCGCATCGACCGGGCCTTGCTCGACGATCCGGCCGGCGTACATGACCGCCGCGCGGTCGGCAGTCTCGGCCACCACGCCAAGATCATGGGTGATCAACAGCATCGCCATGCCGGTTTCTGCCTGCAGGCGCTTGAGCAGATCCAGGATCTGCGCCTGCGTGGTGACGTCCAGGGCCGTGGTCGGCTCGTCGGCAATCAGCAGGTCGGGTTCGCAGGCCAGTGCAATGGCAATCATCGCGCGCTGGCGCATGCCACCGGATAACTGGTGTGGATAGTCGTTGGCGCGCTCGCGCGGCGAAGGCATGCGAACCTGTTCCAGTAGTGCCATGGCCCGCGCCACGGCCTGGGCATGGCTGGTGCGCCGGTGCAGGCGGATGGCCTCGACGATCTGGTCGCCAATGCGCATGACCGGATTCAACGCCGACATCGGTTCCTGGAAGATCATTGCAATGCGGTTGCCACGAACGGCTTGCATCGCACGCTCATCGAGCGAGAGCAGATCGGTGCCATTGAAATGGACCTGACCGCCAGTCACGCGCGCCACGCGACGCGGCAGCAGTCGAAGGATGGCGCAGGCAGTAACGGATTTCCCTGATCCGCTTTCGCCAACCAGGGCCAGTGTTTCTCCGCGGTCGATCTTCAGCGACACATCGTGCAAGGCGGTCATCGGCCCGGCCGCCGTGGCAAAGCTGGCGCGCAGGCCACGTACATCGAGCAGCGTCATGTGTCAGCTCCGTCGTTGGCGCAGATGCGGATTCAGCGCATCGTTGAGCCCATCGCCAATCAGGTTGAAGGCCAGCACCGTCAAAACGATGGCAAAGCCGGGCAGGCCGCAGATGTACCAGGCATCGGCCACTTGCTCGCGGCCGCCGCCGATGATGGTGCCCCAGCTCATGACGTTGGGATCGCCGAGCCCCAGGAATGCCAGTGACGCTTCGGTCTGGATTGCCGTTGCCACGGTCAGCGTGGCCATGGCAATTACCGGTGGCAATGCGTTGGGCAGGATCTGGGTGACGATGATCCGTAGATGGCTCATGCCGATGGTCTCGGCCGCCAGCACGAACTCGCGCCCGCGTAGCGACAGGAACTCGGCGCGAACCAGTCTGGCCGTGGCCGGCCACGATACGATGCCGATGGCCAACACCACCGTGGTGACCGACGGCTTGAAGATCGCCACCAATACCACGGCGAGTACGAACTTTGGTACCGTCTGGAACACCTCGGTCACCCGCATCAGTGCTGCATCGACGCGACCGCCAAAGTACCCGCCCAACGCGCCCACGGTGATACCGAGCGTCGCGGCCAGGGTGGTGCTGACCAGGCCAATCAGCAACGACACGCGTGCACCGGCGGCAAGGCCCGTGGCCAGATCGCGGCC
The DNA here is from genome assembly GCF_057315035.1 of Cupriavidus sp. NCBI lineage: Bacteria > Pseudomonadati > Pseudomonadota > Betaproteobacteria > Burkholderiales > Burkholderiaceae > Cupriavidus > Cupriavidus sp. Next base: position 126,087 of record NZ_DBHKYV010000021.1, read on the forward strand.
CATGAAGTCGGTGCCGAGCGGGTAGGCCGGATCGTCGCCAGGCCATAGCATTGGCGGACCTGCCATCTCCCAGGGATCATCAGGAAAGACGAAGGGGCCGGCCAGGGCCACCAGCACGACTGCCAGCATCAGGAGCGCGCCGAGCGTGATCGAACGGTGATTGCGTGCGGCGCGCCAGAGCGCGCGTGGTGCCGTGCGCGAGGGAATCCATTGCGACAGGACTGCGGCAGCGGTATTCATGTCCGGCCTCCGGCGCGAGTGACCGATACGCGCGGGTCGATGGCGGCGTAGATCAGATCCACAAAGATGTTCACGACGGTGACCAACAGTGAACTCAGCAAGAGGATGCCGAGCAATAGATTGAAGTCGCGCGCCAGCACGGACTCGAACGCCAGCCGGCCCAGGCCCGGCCAGCTGAACACGGATTCAACCAGCACAGCACCACTGAGCAGCGAAGCCACCTGATACCCGGCCATCGTGACCAGCGGCAGTAGGGCGTTGCGCAGCGCATGAACCACGGTCACGCGAATCTCGCCGGCGCCCTTGGCGCGCGCCGTGCGAACAAAGTCCGCACCGTCGAGTTCGAGCATCGCGGTACGTACGAGGCGCGTGTAGACGGCCAGGTAGAACGTTGCCAGCGTGCAGGCCGGCAACACCGCATGACGTGCCACATCGTGCCACCAGGCCAACCCTGTGTACGCCGCGCTGACGTCGGTCATCCCGCCGGAGGGCAACCAGTTGAGCCGCGCGGAGAACAGCACGATTGCCATCAGCCCGAGCCAGAACGTGGGCATGGCATAGGCCACGAGGGTAGCCAGCGAAACCAGCCGGTCCGGCCAACGATGCACGCGCACGGCAGACAGCACGCCCAGGCCAACCCCGAGCACGAGCGCGATGGCCATGGCCAGCACCATCAACAGCAGCGTGGCCGGCAGACGGTTCATGATCAGGTCGAGCACCGGCATGTTCTGCCGGTACGAGAAACCGAGATCGAGCGTGGCGATCTGTTTCAGGTAGTGCACCAGTTGCAGCCACAGCGGTTGGTCGAGTCCGAAACTTGCGCGCAACTGCGCCATGGTCTCGGGTGTCGCCGCGCCGGCCTCGCCGGCCAGCACGTCGACCACATCGCCTGGGGCAAGCTGCAGGATGACAAAGTTCATCAGTGCGATGCCGAGCACCACTGGCACCACCTGCAATAGCCGTTGGCGCAGGAACGCGAGGGCGGGGCGGCCGCGCATCGCCTACGCCCTGGGGGTCAGCCACGCATCGGCATACGATGCGAACAGCCCGTCACCCTGCGCCGTGCTCTTGCGGAACCGCGCGGTGGAGACCGTCACCCAGGTTTGTTCGACCAGGTCGAGCACTGGCACGTCGTCCTGCACGATCTGCTGCCATTGCTTGATCAGTGTCTTGCGCTTGCCCTCGTCGGCCTCGCGGCCAGCCGCCTCCATGATGCGGTCGAGTTCGGGGTTCGAATAGCCCGAGCCATTGGTCCATGGTGCGCCCTTGATGATGTTCTTGGTCCAGAACAGCCGCTGCACGCCCAGTGTGGGGTCCGGCAGCCGGTGCAGGCTGGAGATCATCAGGTCGTAGTCCTGATCGGTGAACACGCGGCGCAGGTAGGTGGCCGTGTCTCCGGCGCGTAGCTCAACGTCAACGCCCACGCGCGCCAGCGACTGCTTGATGAACTCAGCCGGCCGGCTTGCCGTGACACCGCCGCCACCATCGTAGTCGAGCGTGATGCGTAGCCGCTTGCCATCCTTGCCCGGCTTGTAGCCGGCCTCGTCAAGCAGGGCCGCGGCCTTCTTGACATCGAACGGGTACTGGCGTGTATCGGGCGAGTAGTAGTTGACCACCGACGACGGTACCGGCCCGGTCGCCGCCTTGCCATAGCCGAGGAACACCACCTTGAGCAGCGCATTGCGATCGATCGCATAGGCCAGCGCCTGCCGCACGCGGCGGTCGGCGAAGTAGGGCTTGCGTACGTTGAACTGGGTCAGGAAGATCGTTGCCAGATAGCGGCCGTCGTCGGTATTGATGCGGTAGCGCTGCTTGTCCTGGAAGCGCCCCAGGTTGGACAGCGGAATGCTGGAACCGAGCGCTACGTCGATCTCACCGGCTTCGAGCGCCACGGTACGCGCCGCAGCATCAGGGATGAACTTGAAGACGATGCCGTCCAGGTATGGCTGGTCCTTCTGCCAGTAGTTTGGATTGCGTTCCAGCCGCACATGGCTGCCCTTGACCCACTCCTTGAACACGAACGGGCCAGTGCCAACAGGCGCGTTGTTGAGCGGGTTGCTCAGCACGTCCTTGCCTTCGTAAAGGTGGCGCGGCAGGATCTGCGCACCGTAGGTGTTGATGTAGTTGATGAGATAGGGTGCCGGCGAGGACAGCCGGATGATGACCGTGTGCGGGTCGGGCGTGTCAACGGCCGTGACATTGGCGAAAGCGGCACGGCCAAACGGATGGAGCTTCTTCCATACCTCGAGCAGCGTGTACTGGACGTCGGCGGCAGAGAAATCCTTGCCATCGTGCCACTTCACGTTCTTGCGCAGTTGGAACGTCGTGGTCAGCCCATCGGCGGAGGTCTTCCACGAGGTGGCCAGCGCCGGCACCGGACGCAGGTTGAGGTCATATGCGACAAGCCCTTCCAGAACCTTGCTCGACACCTGGCCAATGTTCATCGTCGTAATGAACGCCGAGGTCAGCAGCGTAGGCTCTGGCGAGACCGCAACGTTGAGAACACCGCCGCGCACAGGTGCGCCTTGTGCTGCGACGGCAGCAGCGGTTTCGGCGAGGGCATCGGCAGAGAACGGTACCCCGATGGAGAACAGCGTGGAAGCAGCAAGGAAATCGCGACGGTTCATGGTGATGCGGCAGGGTTGGCTGAAGGTGACAGCCATCGAGTCTAGAGACAGCCTGCCGCGCCGCGAACGAAGGATTTCCTCTTTGCTATCGCGTTTGATCGGAAATGCGCGTCAAACCTCGTCCTTCAGGGCGAGGAAGGATAGCGCG